>JADFAM010000081.1 GCA_015665265.1 Flavobacterium sp. | reverse complement strand
TTGGAGGCGATGTTACTTTAGATATAGTTAGTGACGGATTAGGAACCCCAACCTATTCATGGTATTATACATCACCAGGATCTACAAGTGTTACAGTGAGTACTGTTACTACAACGACCACTTATACCACCCCAGTACTTACCCAAGTAGGAGATTATGAGTTCTATGTATCGGTTAGTTATGATGGATTAGAATGTAAGTCAGTAGATAGTTCAATATATACGGTTACTGTTGTAGACGTTCCAGAGATTACAACACAACCTTTACCAATTCAAGAGGTTTGTGAAGGAGTTATTCCCCAATCACTTTCAGTAGTTGTTAATAGTGTTAGTGGAACAGGAACTACTTTTAGTTACCAATGGTATTCAAACACAACTGACAGTACAATAGGTGGTACGCTAATCTCAGGAGCAACTAACGCTTCTTATACTCCAGCAATTTCAACAGTTCTAGGAACGACATATTACTATGTAGAAGTATCTCAATCAGAGTCTGGATGTGTTGTTGTAAGTAATACCTCGTCAGTTATAGTAAATGATCCAACATTAACTCTTATTTCTGATGCATTTTTGGCTTGTATAAATGGAGATCAGGTTATTTTAGAAGTTGAATTGCAGAATGGAGTAGGAGTACCATCTTTTCAATGGTATTCAAACACAACTAACAGTACAGTAGGTGGCATATTAATATCAGGAGCAACGAATGTTACTTATTCACCACCTCTTGATACAGTTGGTGAAATATTTTATTACGCAGAAGTAGTCTTTAGTGTTGGATGTAGTCCAACAACTTCAAATGTTGCATCTGTTTTAATTCCAGAACCATCTTTATTTACTCCAAAATTTAGTATTCAATCTATAGAAAATCAAGAGTTGTTAGTTGCAGAAGTAAATGACGATAATGATGCTGATACAAATGATGACGGACTTGTAGATGTAAATGATGATATAGATTTCTTTGGAGAACCAGAATTTTCTATTCAAGATCCAATAGAATTTAACTTATTGGATAGTGGAGATTTCTTAACATTTGTTTGGGATTTTGGAGATGGTAGTCAAGTTCAAAATAGTGTAAGTGTAAATTACAGATACACAGAAACGGGTACTTATAAAATAGTTTTAACTGCTCTTCACAATTCTGGTTGTACTTTCACACGTGAAAAATGGATAAAAGTTTCTAAAGAGCAACTTGCATATCCAAATGCATTTACACCAAATGGAGATTATAAAAATGATACAATAAAACCATTTCAAAAATCATTTAAACAATTCCAATATTTAATTTACAATAGTTGGGGTCAATTGGTATATTCTGAAAAATTAGAACAAGGTGTAAATGAAAATGGATTTTTAGGATGGGACGGAACATTAAATGGTAAACCAGCACAAAGTGGAAAATATGTAATGATAATGAGAGGAGTTACAATGTATGGAAAAGAGATTGTAAAAAATGTTACTATAACTTTAATTAGGTAAGATGAATAAAATAAAAATTAATTTAATTTTGCTACTATTATTATTAACTTGTTTTAAAAGTTATTCTCAAGACATTATTTTTTCTCAAAACTTCATAGTTCCGGAAAATTTAAGTTCATCTTTTACAGGAGCAATAAGAGCTACTAAATTAGGTTCTATTTTTAGATCTCAATGGAGGAATACTAATGTTAAAACTTACTCTAACTTTGTCTTTGCAGACACTTGGTTTGAACGTTATAATAGTGGAATAGGGTTTACATTATTAAATCAAAAAGAAGATGGTTCAGATTATACATTTAATCAACTGAATATTAATTTTGCTATGGCATTTCAAATTAATGACACCTGGTTTTTTAGACCAAGTGTGTCTTTGGGGTATGGAATGAAAAGTTTCGGCTTTCAAAACCTTCGTTTTGGTGATGATTTTGATGAAGCAAATTTTGTTTTTCTTCCCACAAGTTCTGAAAACCTTTCATTATTCTCATCCAGAAAATCATATTTTGACTATAGCTCATCTCTTCTTTTTAATAACAAAGATTCATGGATAGGAGTTACATTTAAACACTTAAATAAGCCTAATATTTCATTAACTGAAAATGGAAATATTCCGTTAGATATATTTTTCTCACTACATGCAAAATATTATTTACCCTTCCCAACAAAATATACCAGATATTTTGCCAGTAAAAGTAAAGTATTTATGTTGTCAAATTTTATTAAGCAAGGCCCTTTAACTAGATTAGATATAGGGACACAGTATATATTTGACGATAAAATTTCTTTAGGTATGACACTGAGAACCAATACTAACAAATATTCTAATGATGCTAAATTAATTAATGGATTTACAACTTTTTTCGGTTTAAAATGGCAAGGATATAGATTCGGTTATTCATACGATGTAAATACATTAAGTATTTTAAATTCTGGTGGTGTGCATGAGGTTTCACTTTCTTATGATTTTGACATTAATCAACGCGCCATAGATCGTGATAGAGAAGTTCGTATATTTTAATTGTATAAAACAAAATCATTTTTTTAGTTACATAAAACATGTACTAAACATGTACTAAAAATTAATTATTTTTTTAATATTTTACGTTTTATTTTTCCCCTACATTTTTTTAAAAACCCAATTTATGAAAAAGATTATCATAATATTTGCGATGATACTTTCTACAGTATCATATTCTCAAACTCCTAGTTATCTCCCACAAAATGGTTTAATCAGTTGGTTTCCATTTAATGGAAATTCACAAGATGAAAGTGGAAATGACAACCACGGAACTGTTCAAGGAAGTGTAGCTCTATCAACCGATAGATTTGGAAATCCATCATCTTCTTACTCATTTCCTGGCTCAACAAATTCATATATCGATGTAAATCACAATTCCTCTTTTAGTAATTTTCAAGATGGAATATCGTTGTCTCTATGGTATAAGTATTTGGATTATCCATCAAGTAGTAGAGTGTTACAAATCGGAAATACAGAACAACAACAAAAAGGCTTTCAAGTATCAGTAAATTCAGCATTAAATCAGTGGGATGGTTATATTAGTAACACTAATCCTAATGTGATTTTGGGATGTGGTTTAAATGAAAATAGTGTTGTAGAAAATACTTGGTCTCATCTTGTTCTTACCTATAATTTTAATACTGGAAACAGTAAACTTTATATCAATGGTGACTTAATAAACGATAATGTATCTCAAAATTGGGTTAATAATTTTGGAGTGGTAGACCTTTCTAATGTTCCTTTTAATATAGGAAGAAAAACTGCGTCAGCATTTGACCCTTGGAAAGGTGACATAGATGACATTGGTATTTGGAGTAGACCTTTAACAACTCAAGAAATATCTGGGTTGTATTTAGGTTCTCAAACTCCAATTACTAACTCTAATTTTCAAGACGCAATTAACACATGTCTAACAACCAACCCAGAAGACGGTTTGTGTACCTCATCAGAATATGGATCTATGCCAACTTGGGATGTGAGTCAAATAGTAGATATGTCTAATGCATTTAGTGGGAAAACTACTTTTAATGCAGATCTTAGTGACTGGGACGTTAGCAGTGTAGTTAATATGGAGGGGATGTTTTTAGGTGCTAGTGCCTTCAATCAGACATTAAACGATTGGGATGTTAGTAGTGTTACTACTATGTTTAAAATGTTTTATGGCGCAACGGCATTTAATGGTGACATCAGTTCTTGGGATGTGAGTAATGTATCTACTTTAAAATGGATGTTTATCGGCTCTTCATTTAACCAAGATATTGGAAACTGGGATACTAGTAATGTAACCGAAATGAGATCAATGTTTTGGGGTACACCTTTTAATCAAGATATTGGTAATTGGAATACTTCAAAAGTAACCACCATGTGGGGGATGTTTTACAACTCAAACTTTAATCAAGATATTGGCATTTGGGATGTAAGTAGTGTGACTGATATGCGTTATATGTTTTTAGGTACTCCATTTAATCAAGACATTGGTTCTTGGGATGTGAGTAATGTAACTGTTATGCAGCAATTATTTTCTGAGACTCCTTTTAATCAAGATATAAGTGACTGGGATACAGGTAATGTTACCAATATGTACAGAATGTTTTCTGATGCTCAAAATTTTAACCAAGATATTACCACTTGGAATACGGGCAATGTAACTTCTATGTTTCAGATGTTTTTAAATGCTACTTCTTTTAACCAAGATATTGGTTCGTGGAATACAGAAAATGTTCAACAAATGAATCAGATGTTTTTTGGTGCTACTTCATTTAACCAAGATATAGGATCTTGGAATACAGCTAATGTTATATCTATGAACTCCATGTTTTCAAACACATCTTTTAATAAAAATATTGGGCAATGGAATACAGCTAACGTTATAGACATGTATCAAATGTTTACAGGCTCGCCTTTTAACCAAGATATAGGTGACTGGAATACCGCAAGTGTTGAACAAATGGGTGCAATGTTTAAAGATACACCATTTAACCAGGATATAGGTTTTTGGAATACTGCAAACGTAATTGATATATCTTATATGTTTGCTAACTCATCTTTTAACCAAGACATCAGCAATTGGAATACTTCTAATGTTACAAGTATGGAGGATCTATTTGGAGATAATAGTTCTTTCAATCAAGATCTTAGTTCTTGGAATGTGAGTAACGTAACCAACATGAAAGGTGTTTTTTACAATGCAACTGCTTTTAATCAAGATATTAGCTCTTGGAATGTGGGCAAAGCAACCATTATGAGTTATATGTTCCGAGGTGCTACCTCTTTTAATCAAAATATTAGTGGTTGGGATATAGGCAATGTTACTACCATGTTAGGTATGTTTACCAACAGTCCTCTATTTAATCAAGATCTTAGTTCTTGGAATACCAGTACTGTAACTAACATGTCAGAAGTATTTTCAGGAGCAACTTCATTTAACCAAAATATTGGTTCATGGAATACAGAAAATGTACAAACAATGAATCAGATGTTTTATGGAGCTACAAACTTTAATCAAGATCTTAGTTCATGGAATGTAAGTAGTGTACTAGATATGAATGAGATGTTAGATAATACATCATTATCCTCAGATAATTATGATTTAATACTTATTGGTTGGGCAAGTCAAAACCTACAACAAGGTGTTCCTTTAGGAGCAAGTTCTACAATGTATTGTAGTGGAACTACAGCCAGAAATACCCTGGTAAATACCTATGGATGGACTATTACAGATGGTGGTTCTGATACCACCTGTAGAACTGCTATTACAGATGCTAATTTTCAAGACGCCATTAATACCTGTTTAACAACCAATCCAGCAGATGGTTTGTGTGCTTCGTCAGAATATGGATTGATGACAGGATGGGATGTAAGCCAAGTAACAGATATGTCTTATGCATTTAGTAGTAAAGAAGTATTTAACGCAGATATTAGTGCATGGGATGTAAGCAATGTAACTACTACGGAAGGGATGTTTTTAAATGCTTCATCTTTTAATCAAAATTTAAATAATTGGGATGTGAGTAGTGTTACTAACATGTTTCGAATGTTTAATGATGCAACGGCATTTAATGGTGATATCAGTTCTTGGAATGTAAGTAATGTAACTACTTTAAAATGGATGTTTATTAGATCTTCGTTTAACCAAGATATTGGAAACTGGGATACTAGTAATGTAACCGAAATGAGATCAATGTTTTGGGAAACACCTTTTAATCAAGATATTGGCAATTGGAATACTTCAAAAGTAACCACCATGTGGGGGATGTTTTGGAAAACTCCATTTAATCAAGATATTGGCAATTGGGATGTAAGTAGTGTGACTGATATGCGTTATATGTTTTTAGGTACTCCATTTAATCAAGACATTGGCAATTGGGATGTTAGTAATGTAACTGTTATGCAGTCATTATTTTCTGAGACTCCTTTTAACCAAGATATTGGTTCTTGGGATGTAAGCAGTGTGACTGATATACGTTGGATATTTTATGAAGCAACTGCTTTTAATCAAGATATTAGTTCTTGGGATGTTAGTAATGTAACTAGTACGTATAGTATGTTTAATGGTACACCATTCAACCAAGATATCAGTTCTTGGGATGTAAGTAGTGTGACTGATATGCGTTTCATGTTTTATAATGCAACTGCTTTTAACCAAAATCTTAGTTCATGGAATGTAAGTAGTGTATTAAATATGAATGAGATGTTAGATAATACATCATTAGGGTCAGATAATTATGATTCAATACTTATTGGTTGGGCAAGTCAAAACTTACAACAAAATGTTACACTAGGGGCAGGTTCAACAATGTATTGTAGTGGAGCTACAGCCAGAAATACGCTGGTAAATACTTATGGATGGACTATTACAGATGGTGGTTATGATACCACTTGTAGAACTGCTATTACAGATGCTAATTTCCAAGATGCTATTAATACCTGTTTAACAACCAATCCAGCAGATGGTTTGTGTGCTACATCAGAATATGGATCTATGCCAACTTGGGATGTTAGTAATGTAACAGATATGAGTGAAGCATTTAATGAAAAAAGTGATTTTAACGCAGATATTACTTCTTGGGATGTAAGTAGTGTTACAAATATGCATTTAATGTTTAGAGAAACTTCTTTTAACCAAGATATTGGTTCTTGGGATGTAAGTAATGTAACAGATATGTCATGGATGTTTAATACAGCTACATCTTTTAACGGAGATATATCCTCTTGGAACACCGCTGCAGTTACTACTATGAGATTTATGTTTCAGTCCGCCACTGCTTTTAATCAAAACATTGGTAATTGGGATGTTAGTAATGTAACTATTACCCAAGGAATGTTTCAAGCTACTCCTTTCAACCAAGACATAGGAAATTGGAATACTGTTTCGGTAACTAATATTGGAGCAATGTTTGCTGGTGCCACTTTATTTAACCAAGACATAGGAAATTGGAATTTAAGTAGTGTTACTTATATGAAAGAAGTGTTCTCAGATGCTGCTGCTTTTAATCAAGATATTTCTTCATGGGATACTTCCTTAGTAACGGATATGACATGGATGTTTAGTGGAGCTACTTCATTTAATCAAGATATAGGTTCTTGGAATGTTGGTAATGTTACAGATATGTCTTTAATGTTTAGTGGAGCTTCAGACTTTGATCAAGATTTAGGTAATTGGAATATTGGTAATGTAACCAATATGGCAAATATGCTAGATCAAACATCATTATCAACTGATAATTATGATTCTACTCTTATAGGTTGGTCAGGTCAGACAGTTCAACAAGATGTTACTCTTGGTGCATCTGGTCTTACTTATTGTCTTGGTTCAGACTCAAGAAATAGTTTAACAACTACCAATGGTTGGACTATTGGTGATAGTGGATCTAGTTGTAGCACATCAATTACAAATGCTAATTTCCAAAACGCAATTAACGTTTGTCTTACAACTAATCCAGTAGATGGTTTGTGTACTTCGTCAGAATATGGATCTATGACAACTTGGGATGTAAGTCAAGTGACAAATATGAATGGTGCATTTAGTAATAAAAACAGTTTCAATGCAGATATTAGCTCTTGGGATGTGAGTAATGTAACCACTATGGATGATATGTTCTTAAACACCTCTTTTAATCAAGATATTAGTGGTTGGGATGTAAGTAATGTTACCAGTATGAAGTTTATGTTGGCAGGTCCAAATCATCCTTTTAGTCAGGATATTAGTGGATGGAATGTGAGTAATGTTACTGATATGAGCGATATGTTTTCTGGATCAAATTTCAATATAGATATTGGTGAATGGAACACATCTAACGTAACAACCATGCATGGAATGTTTTTTCAAGCCGGCTTTAATCAAGATATTAGTTCTTGGGATGTTAGTAAGGTTACTGATATGAGCTACATGTTTAGTGGAGCATCATCTTTCAATCAAAATATATCAGGTTGGATTTTAAGTAGTCTGACCAACCTAGAGCAAATGTTTGCATATGCAACCGATTTTGATCAACCATTAGGAGATTGGGATGTTAGCGATGTAACAAATATGAGTAAAACATTTCTAGGAGCAACTTCATTCAATCAAGATATAAGAGATTGGGGTGTAAATAATGTTACCAGTATGCTAGGTATGTTTATAGGGGCTACTTCATTTAATCAAGATATTAGTTCTTGGAACACTAGTAGTGTAACTAATATGTCAGAAGTATTTTTAGGAGCAACTTCATTTAATCAAGATCTTAGTAATTGGAGTACAGGAAATGTACAAACAATGAATCAGATGTTTTACGGTGCTACACTCTTTAATCAAGATCTTAGTTTATGGAATGTAAGTAGTGTGTTAGATATGAATGAGATGTTAGATAATACATCATTATCCTCAGATAATTATGATTCAATACTTATTGGTTGGGCAAGTCAAAACTTACAACAAGATGTTCCTCTAGGGGCAGGTTCAACAATGTATTGTAGTGGAGCTACAGCCAGAAATACGCTGGTAAATACTTATGGATGGACTATTACAGACGGTGGTTATGATACCACTTGTAGAACTGCTATTACAGATGCTAATTTCCAAGATGCTATTAATACCTGTTTAACAACCAATCCAACAGATGGTTTGTGTGCTTCGTCAGAATATGGCTCTATGCCAACTTGGGACGTGAGTCAAGTAACTAATATGAATACAGCATTTAATGATAAAGTTGCATTTAACGCAGATATTAGTTCTTGGGATGTGAGTAATGTAACAACAATGGACGGGATGTTTAACAACTCTTCCTTTAATCAAGATATTGGTGATTGGAACATGAGTAAGGTTACTAACATACGATTTATGCTTTCAAATACACCATTTAACCAAGACATCAGTAATTGGAATACGAGTAGTGTTACTGATATGCAAGATTTATTTGGTAATAATAGTTTTTTTAATCAAGACATTAGTAGTTGGGATACGAGTAATGTAACTAATATGCGTGCAGTATTTATAGATGCTGAGGCTTTTAATCAAGATATCAGCTCTTGGGATGTAAGTAGTGTAACAGATATGGATTATATGTTTAGAGAAGCTACTTCTTTTAATCAAGATATAAGTGGATGGAACACAAGTAATGTAACAAAAATGACAGGTGTTTTTAGCTTTTCATCATCATTTAATAAAGATATTAGTTCATGGAACGTAAGTAAAGTAACCTCTATGCACGAGATGTTCAAAGATAATACAACCTTCAATCAAGACTTAAGCTCTTGGAGTGTTGGTAATGTTACAGATATGTCTTTAATGTTTAGTGGAGCTTCAGACTTTAATCAAGATTTATCAGGTTGGTGTGTTACAAATATTGCTTTAGAACCAACAGGTTTTAGTACTAACTCATCATTGTCTGAAAGTAATGAACCTATTTGGGGCACTTGTCCAAACAATTTAACCCCAATCACAGATACAAATTTTCAAGACGCTATTAATACTTGTTTAACTACCAATCCAGTAGATGGTTTGTGTACTTCATCAGAATATGGAGCAATGCCATCTTGGGATGTAAGCCAGGTAACAAGTATGACTAATGCATTTGACTACAAAACTGATTTCAACGCCGATATCAGTTCTTGGGATGTAAGTAATGTTACTAATATGAGATTTATGTTTAGAGGTGCAACAGCATTTAATGCAGATATTAGTTCTTGGGTTACCACTAGTGTAACTGACATGGGAGAAGCGTTTTCAGGAGCAACTTCTTTCAATCAAGATATTAGTTCTTGGGATACAAGTAATGTTCGTTTATTTTATATGATGTTTATGAATGCATCAGCTTTTAATCAAGATATTAGTTCTTGGAATACTAGTAGTGTTACCAACATGGCAGAAATGTTTAATGGTGCAAATACTTTTAATCAAAATATTGGTTCCTGGAATGTTGGTAATGTTATTTCCATGAGATATATGTTTCAAAGTACCTCATTTAACCAAGATCTGAGTTCTTGGAATATTAGTAATGTTTCAAACATGTATGGTATGTTTAATTCATCTGCTTTATCATCAGATAATTATAATTTAATACTTATCGGTTGGGCAAGTAAAAACCTTCAAGAGAGTGTTTCATTAGGTGCAGGTTCAACAAAGTATTGTAGCGGAGCTACAGCCAGAGATATACTTGTAAATACTTATGGTTGGAATATATCAGATGGTGGTTATGACACCACTTGTAGAACTGCTATTACAGATGCTAATTTCCAAGATGCCATTAATATATGTTTAACAACCAATCCAACAGATGGTTTGTGTGCTTCGTCAGAATATGGCTCTATGCCAACTTGGGACGTGAGTCAAGTAACTAATATGAATACAGCATTTAATGATAAAGTTGCATTTAACGCAG
>JADFAM010000039.1 GCA_015665265.1 Flavobacterium sp. | reverse complement strand
GGTAGTAGACTAGTTTATATCGAGGCAGATGAAAAAAAAAGACCCATATGCAGCATTAAGAATAAAAGAGTTTAATATTTTTTTATTGGTACGCTTTGCTTTAGTTTTTGGATGGTCAATGCAATTTATTGTTATTGAGTGGAAAGTATATGAACTTACAGGAGATCCTTTATACCTGGGTCTTATTGGGTTAATGGAAATAATTCCCGCTTTATCAATGGCTTTGTTCGCTGGACATATTGTAGATCAAAAAGAAAAAAGAAATTTACTAGCATTATGCATTGCTGCTTTTTCTTTAATAAGCTTTGGTCTTTTTTGGGTTACATCAGAAGCAATAAGCAACACACTTTCTACACAAACAATTTTATATATAATTTATGCATTTGTTTTTTTTGGTGGTTTTTTGAGGGCGTTTTTTGGGCCTATTATTTTCTCTTTAGTTGCCTTAATAGTTCCCAAAAAAATATACCCAAATGCAGCAACATGGAACAGCTCTTTATGGCAAATGGCTCGAGTCTTAGGAGTTTCTTTTGCTGGTTTTTCTATTAATTGGATTGGCGTTCATTGGTCTTTAAGTGTTATTTTTTTCTTAGTGACTTTTTCCTTTTTTGTATTATTTAAAATAAAAAGAAAGCCTGTTTTAAACCCAAAAATTGGTGAGCCTGTTTTACAAAGCCTAAAAGAAGGTGTTCGCTTTGTGTTTAAAACTAAAGCAATTTTAGGAGCGCTTACCTTAGACATGTTTTCTGTTTTATTTGGTGGAGCAATTGCTTTACTAGCAGTTTTTGCTGAAGATATTTTAAAAGTAGGACCACAAGGTTTTGGTATTTTAGTGGCAGCACCCTCTATTGGTTCTTTTTTAACAATGTTAGTCACAGCATATATTCCAATTAGTAAAGACGCAGGAAAGAAGCTATTAGCAGCTATTTTTGGTTTCGGTATTTGTATTATTGTCTTTGGAATTTCTTCTGTCTTCTGGGTATCTGTAGTTGCCTTATTTTTTAGTGGTGTTACAGATGGAGTTTCTATGGTTATTAGACAAACAATTCTTCAATTAAAAACACCCGATGAAATGCGAGGAAGAGTTTCTTCTGTTAACTCAATGTTTGTAGGGTCTTCTAACGAGCTAGGTGCTTTTGAGAGTGGATTAACAGCAAAACTAATGGGTACCGTTACCGCGGTAGTTTTTGGCGGCACCATGACATTAATAACAGTAGTGGTTACAGGGGTTGTAAACCCAACGTTAAGAAATCTGGATCTTACAAAAGATTTAGAAGAACACGAAAAAAGTGAGTAAATTAGGTAAATGAAGTAATTGATTTTAGTTCTTTATTCAACTCCT
This sequence comes from Flavobacterium sp., assembly GCA_015665265.1. Lineage (GTDB taxonomy): Bacteria > Bacteroidota > Bacteroidia > Flavobacteriales > Flavobacteriaceae > Polaribacter. The sequence goes on along the minus strand of JADFAM010000039.1, from coordinate 9,849 downwards.
CTTTCTTTTTATTAAGGATTTCATTATTCCAAGAAAAATGTGTCGAAAATTCTGTTAAAACAAGGTTCAAATGCTTATAAACGCTGTCTATGTTAAAGTAAGCTCTTCCGGTTCTCCGCATAAAAAAATCAACAGGAGAACAAGCAGACTCGTATAAAATACTAAACCAAACTTCAGCTTTTATCATTCTTTGTTCTATGTCTGCATCACTTAATTTATCGAACTTCGTTAAAATAACATCCGTTTGTTTGCCATAATTATACACAAAATAAGCAGCAATCTTTTCTTCAAAACCTAATTTTGTTATCCTTTCTTGAATCGTTTTTATATAGCTTAAAACCTCTTGGTGGTTTGTAAAAGAACCCCCTGAAAGTACAATTTTTTCTGTTTTAACTTCTTGAAACACCTTACTAAAACGGCGTAAATATTTCTTATTGATTAAATCTACAATTCGTTCTGCCATTTTTCGATACCCAGTTAATTTTCCTCCAGCAATTGAAATTAATTCAGTATTGGATACATATATTTCATCTTTTCTTGACAATTCCGAGGCTGGTTTTCCTTCCTCGTGAATAAGAGGGCGTAAACCAGCCCATGAAGATTTTACATCATTAATTGAAATAGAAACACCACCAAACATGTTATTTACTGCAGATATAAGATACATAGCATCTACTAAACTTGTTCTTACGTCGTTTTTATTTTCTTGATAATTGGTATCTGTAGTTCCAAAATAAGTGCTTCCCCCTCTTGGTATAGCAAACATCATTCTGCCGTCAGGAATATCAAAATATACAGATTGATTAATGGGAAATCTATCGTGATTAACTACCAAATGAACTCCTTTAGACAATCTTAGTTTTTTATTAGCGCTAGATTGGTTTTTCTGCCGCAAACCGTCTACCCAAGGACCGGTAGCATTTACAACGTATTTGGATTTAATATCAAATACTTTGTTAGTTAACGTATCTTTCACTTTAGCGCCCGAAACCCTAGTGTCCTCGTACAAGAAATCTGTAACTTCTAAATAATTAAGTGGTTTTGCTCCATAACGTAAAGATGTTTTTATAAGCTCTAGCGTCAAACGAGCATCATCGGTTCTATATTCTGCATAGTACCCAGCTCCTTTTAAAATATTTTCAGGAAGTAAGGGCTCTATCTCTAATGCTTCTTTTTTACTTAACATTTTTCGTTTATCGTCTCCCTCAACAGCTGCTAAAACATCATATACTTTAAGCCCAATGGAAGTTAGCCATGAACCATAAGTTCCGCCCTCAACCAACGGTAAAATCATTTTTTCTGGAATAACTAGATGAGGTGCTAAACCATGAACAATAGCCCGCTCTGTTCCAACCTCTTTTACTAACCAAAAATCAAATTGCTTCAAATATCTTAAACCGCCATGAATGAGCTTGGTAGATTTGCTGCTTGTTCCTGAAGCAAAATCATTTTTTTCTACCAATGCAACAGACATTCCCCTAGAAGCAGCATCTAAAGCAATTCCTGCACCCGTAACCCCCCCTCCTACAATTAACACATCAAATTCTTTTGAAGTTAATTCCTTGAAGGTGTTTTCTCTATCAAAGAAAGAAAAGCTATTCATAAACTCTAGTAATTACAAAACAAATTTTATTGAGATTAAATTTCAAAAGGTTTATTCGGACAGACCAATGAAAGATACTTTTTTGTTACCTATTATTTTTTATAAAAATAGATTCTACAAGGTATGAATTTATTTTGCGAGAATTCCTCTTTTGTTAATCTCTGGAATTAGCTTTAAACCATTTTCTCGTATAGTATTTTTTTTAAAAGTAAATGTCTTGTCGTATAATGTATTATTAGCAAAAAAAGTAACTTGAAATTGATTGGTAAGTTTAAATAGTTCTGGCTGCATCCATTCAACTTTTGCAAAGGAGTTTGCAGATAAAACATCAATTTTTTTTCGCATTATTGAGGTTTGCTTTTTTTTACTAAACCCTTTAGACACAATCACAACCATCTCTACATGAATATCTTTCTGGTTGATAATGTATACATTCCAGTCATCTGTCTTGTAAATATCATTGAATTCAAAAACAACAGCCATTTCAATACCAGTTATTATCGGAATTTGAATGTCTTTTTTCACTGAAGTAAAAGGGTTACTAGTTATTATTTTAATGAATTGATATACAAACTTACATCACAGATTTGAACTGCTCTAAAAAGCGAACATCATTCTCGTAAAACATTCTAATGTCTGGAATTTGATATAATAACATCGCTATTCTTTCAATCCCCATACCAAAAGCATACCCGCTGTATATAGAAGGATCTATATTACAATTTTTAAGCACGTTAGGGTCTACCATACCACACCCCATAATTTCTAACCAACCTGTACCTTTCGTTATTCTATAATCTGTTTCAGTTTCTAAACCCCAATAAATGTCAACCTCTGCGCTAGGTTCTGTGAAAGGAAAATAAGATGGGCGAAGACGAATCTTAGATTTTCCGAACATTTCTTTTGTAAAGTACAACAAGGTTTGTTTTAAATCAGCAAAAGAAACATCTGTGTCTATATATAAGCCTTCTACTTGATGAAATATACAATGAGCTCTTGCAGAAATATCTTCATTTCTAAAAACCCTACCAGGTGAAATAGTTCTAATAGGAGGTTTGTTATTTTCCATGTAACGCACCTGAACAGAAGATGTATGTGTTCGTAACAGAGTGTCTGGTTTTTTATCAATAAAAAAAGTATCCTGCATATCTCTAGCTGGGTGATATTCAGGTAAATTTAGAGCGGAAAAGTTATGCCAATCATCTTCTATTTCAGGACCTTCAGACACAGTAAAGCCAATGCGATTAAAAACTTCAATGATCTGATTTTTTACCAAAGAAATAGGGTGCCTAGAGCCTAATTGTATAGGTTCAGAAGGCCTTGTTAAATCACCATAAAACTTTTTGTCTTCTTCGGAATTTTCTATAGAAGTAGTTAATAAAGTTACTTTATCCTCTGCTGCTTTTTTTAGAGTGTTTAAAGCCTGTCCAAATTCTTTACGTAATTCAGCATCAACATTTTTAAATTCAGAAAACAACCCTTTTAATACTCCTTTACTTCCTAAGAATTTAATTCTAAAAGTTTCTATATCTGTTTTAGAAGTTGCTTTAAATAAATGAACTTCTTCTATGAGTTCTTTAACCTTGTTTAACATGTTTTGCAATGAAATAAATATTATGCAAATTTACATTTTTTATAAGGAAAGCGATTCATTTTCCTTTTGAAAACTAAAATCCAAACGAAAACGATTGAATACTGATGTTTCAGATCAAAACAAAACGTAAAAAGTATGATTAAGATGTCTTAAAATATATATCTTTGTCGCAAAATTGAACAAGTAAACCACAAATCAAAAACAAACATATGGAAGCAAAAATAAATGCTTTTATGGACTTGGTGAAACAGAGAAATCATCATGAACCAGAATTCTTACAGGCAGTTCAAGAGGTTGCTGAAACTGTTATTCCTTATATAGTTAAAAATGATATATATCACGGAAAGAATATTTTACTTAGAATGGTAGAACCAGAAAGGTTAATATCTTTTAGGGTTTCATGGGTAGACGATACTGGAGAGATTCAGGTTAATAGAGGGTATCGAGTTCAAATGAATTCAGCGATAGGGCCTTACAAAGGTGGTCTTAGATTTCATCCGACAGTTAATGCTAGTATTTTAAAGTTTTTAGCTTTTGAACAAGTATTTAAAAACTCTTTAACAACGCTTCCTATGGGTGGAGGAAAAGGAGGTTCAGACTTTGATCCAAAAGGTAAATCTGATAATGAAATTATGCGATTTTGCCACGCTTTTATGAGTGAGCTTTTCAGACACATAGGTCATAATACAGATGTCCCAGCAGGAGATATTGGAGTAGGCGGGAGAGAAATAGGGTTTATGTTTGGAATGTATAAAAAACTTAAGAATTCTTTTACAGGCGTTTTAACGGGTAAAGGTGCCTCATGGGGGGGATCTTTAATAAGACCTGAAGCTACAGGATATGGAGATGTGTACTTTGCAGAAAATATGTTGCAAACAAAAGGAGATTCATTCAAAGGGAAAACAGTGGTAGTTTCCGGTTCTGGAAACGTAGCTCAATATGCTACAGAAAAAGCAACTCAGCTTGGTGCAAAAGTGGTAACGCTTTCCGATTCATCAGGGTATATTTTAGATAAAGAGGGAATAGATGAAGACAAGCTAGCCTTTGTTATGGAGTTAAAAAACGAAAAACGAGGAAGAATTAGCGAGTATGTAAAAGCCTATCCAAACGCTAAGTTTTTTAAAGGAGAAAAACCATGGACTGTAGCATGTGATGTTGCCTTGCCCTGTGCAACACAGAACGAATTAAATGGAGAACACGCAAAACAACTAGTAGATAATGGATGTATTTGTGTGGCAGAAGGAGCAAATATGCCTTCTACACCAGAAGCAATTTATGAATTTCAAAAAGCGAAAATATTATTTGCCCCTGGAAAAGCTTCAAATGCTGGAGGTGTTGCAACATCTGGTTTAGAGATGAGTCAAAACTCTTTACGTCTAAGTTGGACTAGAGAAGAGGTAGATGAAAAATTAAAGCAGATTATGAAAGACATTCATGAATCGTGTGTTGCATATGGTAAAAACGAAGATGGCTCCGTTGATTATATTAAAGGAGCAAATATTGCTGGTTTTGTTAAAGTTGCTGACGCCATGCTAGCTCAAGGAATCGTATAATAAAAACAATTAGATATTAATATAAAAAGCGCCTTTTAAGGCGCTTTTTATATTAATAGAAACTTCTTTTAGCCTAAGAAAACAGACATCAATCTATTTAACGATTAGAATCTTAAGTAAAAAACCAATTCCTTAGAACATCAAATTTTTATAACTTTATAAAGTGGAATCAACGGTAGTATATAGAAAAATAATTCATGTAGATATGGATGCTTTTTATGCATCAGTTGAGCAACTAGATAATAAAGAGTTAAAAGGAAAACCAGTTGCAGTAGGTGGTAGTAGCGAAAGAGGTGTTGTTGCCGCTGCAAGTTATGAGGCTAGAAAGTTTGGCGTAAGGTCTGCAATGAGTGGTGTTTTAGCAAAAAAGAAATGCCCCCACCTTATATTTGTAAAACCAAGGTTTTCTAGATATAAAGAAATTTCAGTAAAGATTAGACAGATATTTAACGACTATACAGATTTAGTTGAGCCACTTTCATTAGATGAAGCCTATTTAGATGTTACTGAAAATAAAAAAGGTAATCCATCAGCAAGTTTAATAGCTCAAGAAATTAGAGACCGCATCTTTAATGAACTAAATTTAAGAGCTTCTGCAGGAATATCTATTAATAAATTTATTGCTAAAGTAGCCTCAGATATTAATAAACCAAACGGACAAAAAACAATTAATCCTGAAGAGGTGATTCTTTTTTTAGAAGAATTATCGGTTAATAAATTTTACGGAGTTGGGAAGGTAACCGCTGCAAAAATGAATAACTTAGGCATTTTTAAAGGATTAGATCTAAAGAACAAATCATTAGAAGAACTAACAAAACTCTTTGGAAAGTCAGGAAAATTCTATTATAATATTGTGAGAGGTGTTCACAATAGTCCTGTAAAACCAAACAGAGTTAGAAAGTCAATTGCCGCAGAAAGAACCTTTTCCAAAAATATTTCCTCAGAAGTATTCATGTTAGAGAGGTTATATAAGATAGCAGAAGAATTAGAAAAGCGGATGATGAAATCAGAAACAAAAGGGAAAACAATCACCTTAAAAATAAAATACAGTGATTTTACTCAACAAACAAGAAGCAAAACCGTTCAAAGTTTTTTGCAAACGAAAGACGAAATCATGCCTATTGTAAAAGAATTAGTATACCAAGAAAAGTTTAAAAATTCTGTAAGACTTTTAGGAATATCTTTTTCTAACTTAGACACTGAAAAAAAAGACCCTGTTTGGGTTCAGTTAAAGTTAGAGTTTTAAAACCATTACCATTTTTGTATTTTAGATGAAGGTATGAATCAAGAATCTAGTACTATGAACAAAATCATTAGAACAGATACAAAAAATTCTGATTTCTTAAGATTAATATCTGAATTAGATGCTTATTTAAGGATAACTGATGGAGATGATCATGAATTTTACAATCAGTTTAATGGTTTGGATAATATAAAGAACGTGGTTATAGCCTACCAAGACAACCAAGCCATTGGTTGTGGTGCCTTTAAAAAATTTAACAATGAAACTGCAGAAATTAAGAGAATGTATGTAAAATTTGCTCACAGAGGTTCTGGAACAGCACAAGCTATTTTAAACTCTTTAGAGTTGTGGGCTTCAGAAAAAGGTTTTAAAAAATGCATTCTAGAGACAGGAAATCGTCAGGTAGAGGCAATTAAGTTTTATAAGAAAGCTGGATATAAAAGCATTCCAAATTACGGGCAGTACATTCATATGGAAGATAGTAATTGTTTTGAAAAATTAGTATAATGAACTTCAGCTATTGGGAATATAAAGAATGGTTTACCAACAATGATTTTGTTGTTGTTGGCAGTGGAATTGTTGGATTAAATTGTGCAATTCATTTAAAAGAACGCTTTCCAAAATCAAAAGTTATTGTTTTAGAAAAAGGATTGCTTCCACAAGGAGCAAGTACAAAAAACGCTGGTTTTGCCTGTTTTGGAAGTACTTCAGAGTTATTAAGTGATCTTAAAAACCATTCAAAGGAAGAAGTTTTTCAGTTGGTAAAGAAGAGATGGGACGGCCTTCAGCTTTTAAGAAATTTACTGGGAGATAAAAATATTGATTATCAACATAACTATGGATATGAATTATTTTCTGATGAAGTTTTTTTTGAAAAGTGTAAAAATAAAACAGAGGAATTAAATAAGTTATTATTTCCTCTTTTTAAGGAAAGCGTTTTTTCTATAGTAAACAATAAGTTTAATTTCGAAAACATAGTTCCAACATATTTGGTAAATAAATTTGAAGCTCAGATAGATACAGGAAAAATGGTTTCACAATTACTAAAAAAAGCACAAGAGAAAGGAGTAAAAGTTTTAAACAATATTTCTGTCTTGGGTTTTTCAGAGGGTACAAATCAAGTAAAGATTAACACAAACCAAGGAGAGGTTTTAGCCTCTAAATTATTTTTTGCTACCAATGGTTTTTCTAAAGAACTTCTCAAAGAATCTATCTCACCTGCAAGAGCTCAAGTGTTGATTACAAGTCAAATTAAAAACCTACATATTAAAGGAACTTTTCATTTAGAGGAAGGGTATTACTATTTTAGAAATATAAATAATAGAATTTTACTAGGAGGTGGAAGAAATTTAGATTTCGAGACTGAAGAAACCACTCAATTTGGTGAAACTACACTTATTCAAAATAAATTAGAAAATCTATTAAAAACTACTATTTTGCCAAATACAGCTTTTGAAATTACACACCGTTGGAGTGGAATTATGGGTGTTGGAAATCAAAAAACTCCCATTGTAAAACAACTTTCTGAAAACAGTTATTGCGGTATTCGTCTTGGCGGTATGGGTGTTGCTCTTGGTTCGCTGGTTGGAAAAGAATTGGCAGACCTACTTGATTAAATAAGTTTAAAATGTTGAAAAAAAAACTTGTACTTTTATTGTTAACCACATCAATGGTATCCTCTCAAGAATGGATACAAGACAATAACAAAACCAGTGTTTTATTTCAAATTAAAAATTTTGGAATAACGGTAGATGGTGGTTTTAAAACTATAGATATAAAGACAAATTTAGACACTAAAGACTTGTCTAATAGTTATATAAATACAACTATTATTGTGAATTCTATTTTTACAGGTATAGAAGCAAGAGACGAACACTTATTGGAAACAGATTATTTTGATGCTGTAAACCATAAAAAAATTATACTAAAATCATCTAAACTTACAAAGGATATAAATGGTAACATTACTCTTTTTGCAAAGTTAAGTATCAAAGGAATTATTAAAGAGATGGAAATTCCTTTAGAAGTTTTTGAAGATAACTCAACGTTAGTATTAAAAGCTTCAATGTTCGTAAACCGTAAAAATTTTAGTGTTGGCGGCAGAAGTATCCTATTGTCTAATAATGTAAAAATTCAAGTAGAGTATTCTGCTACTAAATAACAATTGAGAAAAAGAACAACATTTGATGTAATTATAGTAGGAGGAGGTTTGGCCGGTTTAACAAGCGCTATTCATTTATCTAAACTTAAAAAAAAGGTGCTATTAATTGAAAAAAACACCTACCCTAAGCATAAAGTTTGTGGAGAATATATTTCTAATGAAGTTCTGTTATATTTAAATTCTCTCGGCATAGATCCAATAAATAATGGTGCTAAACAGATTTCAAAAGTTCAGATAAGCACCACAAAAAATAATTTAATAAAAGGAGAATTACCTTTAGGGGGTTTTGGAATGAGCAGGTATTTTCTAGACAGCTTATTATTCAGAAAAGCACAAGATAACGGCGTAATAATTTTAAAAGACATTGTAGAGTCTATTCACTATAAAGATGATTGTTTTTCAGTTTCAACAAAAAATGAAGGAATTTTTAATAGTAAAATAACGATTGGTGCTTTTGGGAAAAGATCTACACTAGATCAAAAAATGAAGAGGGGATTTATCCAAAAAAAATCACCTTATCTAGCTGTAAAAATGCATGTGAAGGGGGTGTTTCCAGAGAATTTAGTTGCTTTACACAATTTTAAAGGTGGGTATTGCGGGGTCTCCAAAGTAGAAAGTGATGCTATTAATGTTTGTTATATAACAGCATATAAATCATTTAAAAAGTATAAAAACATTTCAGACTTTCAAGAAAAAGTTGTTTTCAAAAATAAATACCTTAAACAAATATTTACAACTTCATCTTCCCTTTTTGAAAAGCCACTTACAATTAGCCAAATTTCTTTTCAAACAAAAAGACCAGTAGAAAATCATATTATTATGTGTGGTGATACTGCTGGAATGATACACCCTTTGTGTGGCAACGGAATGGGAATGGCCATTTCTAGTGCCAGGTTGGCAAGCAGAAGAATTTTTCAGTTTCTAAATGGCGAAATAAAAACAAGAGAAGATTTAGAAAAACAGTATATTAGAGATTGGAGCAAAGAATTTAAATTGCGATTAAAAACAGGTCATTTTGTTGCGTGGTTATTTAGAAATCACATTTTTTCTCAAATTGCCTACTCAATTTTAAAAATAATTCCATCATTGCTGCCCAAAATAATAAAATTTACCCATGGAAAACAGATACAACCACTATGAGTTTTTTAGTTGATACCTCCCACCGTTCTTCAGCTACAGAGATGATGGATGACTTTACTCTTGAAGGAGTTGAGTTTAGAGACACCTTAGACAAATTGGAGATTATTAACAGGTTATTAGGGGGCAATTCAGTAACTATAAAAGGCCTAAAAAAATTAGTATACACACAAACAAAAACGAAGACAATTACAATTATAGATTTGGGCTGCGGTCACGGAGACATCCTAAGAGATGTTGCCAAGTTTGGCAGAAAAAACAAGTATAAATTCAAATTACTAGGCGTTGATGCAAATCCTGATGCTATAGAATATGCTAGAGAGCTTTCTAAAGGTTATTCAGAATTGAGTTTTGAAACAATAGATATTTTTTCAGAAGAGTTTAAAAAACAAAGCTATGATGTGGTTTTATGTACGTTATTTTTGCATCATTTTAAGAATGATGAACTCATATCATTTTTAAAGACCGCTATTAAAAAAGCTACTATTGGAGTCGTTGTTAATGATTTGCACAGGCATCGAATAGCCTATTATTTATTTAAGATGATTGGGTTTTTTA
>JADFAM010000124.1 GCA_015665265.1 Flavobacterium sp. | reverse complement strand
ACACTGTTAGAGATTCTGAAATGAAAAACGGAATGGATAGAATTACTGGTGACTACAATGATTTTTGGGCTGGAAGAGATTATTTAAATCAGATGAAACCAATGAAAGCAGCTTTACTAATGGCTCATGGTTTTAATGATTGGAATGTGATGCCAGAACATAGTTATCGAATTGTAAAAAAAGCAAAAGAAATGGGAATTCCAACTCAGATCTATTACCACCAAAATGGGCATGGAGGACCTCCTCCCATAAAAATGATGAACCGATGGTTTACAAGATATTTACATGGTATAACTAATGGGGTTGAAAATGATGCCAAAGCATGGATAGTCCGAGAAAATGATAGTCAACAAAACCCTACTTCTTATAAAGATTATCCTAATCCAATGGCAGAACCAGTAACATTTTACCTGCAAGAAGGAGCTCCATATCTTGGTAAATTATCAACCAATAAAATGCAATTAAACAAACAAGAAATATTTTCAGATAACGCTTCATTTTCGGCAGAATCTCTAGCAAAATCTATGTCCTCTAATCATAGGTTGATGTATGTTTCTGAAGAACTTAAACAGGATATTCATATATCTGGAGTTCCTGAAATTAGTATAAAAGCTTCCAGTTCTAAAAAAGCAGTAAATCTATCTGTTTACCTGGTTTCTCTTCCTTGGAATAATAACAAAGAATCGAAAATAACTGATAATATAATTACTAAAGGCTGGGCAGATCTTCAAAATTATTCTTCTTTGTCTAAAAGTTCTCCACTAATTCCGGGTAAATTCTATAATATGTCCTTTGAAATGCAACCAGATGACCAGGTTATTAAAAAAGGGCAACAAATTGGCTTGATGATATTCTCTAGTGATTCTGAGCATACTATATTGCCTGCACCTGGAACAAAGTTAACTATAGATTTAGATAATACCTCAATTACAATTCCAATAGTTGGTGGTGTAAATGCTTTCAAAAAAGCTATTGATTAATAGTATATCGTTTAAAATGACCTCAACTGAGATTGCCTTATTGCTAAATAATGATTCAGAAAAAATTATCCGAATAGGAGAAATAATAGGTAAAAAAATTGAAAAAAGAGATTGTTTTGAAAAGCTCAATGAATTTGAAAAAACTTTCATTCATATAGATATTTTCGAGAATCACACTACAGATGGTGGATTTAAAGCTTTTTTTTGGGACCCTGCAGGGCAATTTTCTCATGAAATATTGGAAGCTTATGAAAGAATTGGAGCATATAAAACTGCTTCAATAATTTACGACGCTTTTTTATTATTCAAGGAGATCCCTATACCAAAAGATCTAGATTTAAGAAGAAGTATTTTGTCAAATTTTAAATCAGATGTGTGGAATACTTTAGATCAAGAGTTTTATGATTGTAGTGATAATGTAGTACTTTTGATATTAGAATTTGTTAGAGGAAATAGTAGTTATTTTGATTAATTTAAATTATGAAATATCTTTTTATCTTATTTTTTTCATTGTTATTTTTATCATGTAATTCAAAGGATAAAAGGCCTTTGATTGGTAAATCTCTCTATCAACAAAAATTAAATTCAGTTTTTAAAGACGCTTCAAAATCACCTCTAAAAAGTAAAGATTTGAAAACCTTTAAAGGATTAGACTTTTATCCTATAGACTCATCCTACATCATAACGGCTTCAATTGAAAAAACACCAGACTCTCCATTTTTAGCAATGCCTACTAATACTGATGAAAAATCTTATTACAGAAAATTTGGAATGTTAACGTTTACTCTGAAAGGAAAAGAAATGCAATTAACGTTGTATGAAAGTTTAGAAGAATCTGAGAATCCAATTTTTGAAGACTACTTATTTCTTCCATTTACTGATGAAACTAGTGGTGGAGATTCTTACGGTGGTGGGCGTTATATGGATGTCTTCAAAAGCAGCATAAATACCAACAGCACTGTTGAATTGAACTTCAATAATACTTACAATCCTTATTGTGCATACAATGTTGATTATTCTTGTCCATTAACTCCAAGAAATAATCATCTTAATATGGAAATCTTGGCAGGAGTTAAAGATTTTAAAAAGCAGTAATTCTTTCTATTTTAAATAATGTGCATCTATCATTAGGATAGCATTCTAGACAAATACATACCCGCAAAAACAGCCAAGAAAGCTACTATAAAACTTGCAAAGGTATACAGGGCAAAAGATGTAAAATCTCCACTCTTAAAAAGAACATGGTTTTCATATGCAAATGTTGAAAAGGTGGTAAAACCTCCACAAAAACCTGTAGCTAATAATAGCGTTTGATTTTGTGATAAGGTATTATTTTTAGCTGCCAATCCAATGATAATTCCAATTAGCAAACTTCCTAAAATATTTGCAGTAAATGTACCTAATGGAAAACCAGACCCAGTATGGTTTAGATATCTACCAATAATATACCTAAGAACACTACCCAAACCTCCTCCAATAAATACAAAAAATAATTGCCTCATACTAATTATAAATTAATATCATCAATATCATTCCAATTCCATTTACCTGTAACAGTACCTTTGCTTAGTGTCATAACGCCAGGATTAGCTCTAATCATAGTTTTTAATGTGGTTTCATCACAAAATAAGAAATCAAACGGTAAATCATAGTTGTTTTGAATTAGGATTAAATCGTCTTCAAAAGAAGCTGAAACACCAAACACATTATATCCCTTACTAATGGCCTTGTCAGCTATGTATTTAATGTCTATAAAACCTTTATCATCTGATTTGGAAGCATTATATACAATAACTAGCAACACTTTATCCATTGCTAAAATTTCAGGTGCCAAATCGTTTTGAGTGTCCTCTAGCATAAAATCATGAACAGGAGGGACACTTCCATCTTCAGGAAATTCCATTCCTTCAGTTATATTTTTTCCAACTGCATATGCTCTAAAATCTATAATTGGTAAGTGATTGAGTACGTGAATGGTTATATATGAAAAACTAACAAACGATAAAATTATTAAGGATGTATTTATTCTTTTTGAGAATAATGCTTTAATGTTTTTTACACCAATCAACAATAATAAGATGAGGCCTATAAGTAGTACATTTTTCCAAAATGTTTCCCATGGAGTTAGCTTAATGGCATCTCCAAAACAGCCACAATCTGTTACTTTATTGTAATAAGCTGAATACCAAGTTAAAAATAAAAATATAGTAGTGATTCCTAATAAACTCAATGTAGTTATTTTGGACTTGTAGCCTAATAATAAAGATACGCCCAACATAATTTCTACAATAATCAGCAGAATTGAAAATGGTAAAGCATAAGGAATTAAAAACTCTAAATTTAAAACACCTTCACTAAAATATTCTTCAAATTTATATTGTGAACCAATAGGGTCAACTAATTTTACAAAACCGGAGAAAATGAACATAGCCCCAACAAAAATTCTGGACATATGCACTAGTAACTTTAAAAACATGAGACTATATTTTAATTAATCAAATTATATACTAAAAATTTGAAATGAAATTTATGAACCTTTTTATTACTCATTTAAATGAATCATTGCGAAAACAGCATAATTAATCATATCCTGATAATTTGCATCTATCCCTTCAGAAACAAGAGTTTTCCCTTTATTGTCTTCTATCTGTTTAACACGCAATAGCTTTTGAATAATTAAGTCTGTTAAAGAACTTACTCTCATATCTCTCCAAGCCTCACCATAATCATGATTTTTATTTTCCATGAGTTCTTTGGTAATCAAGATGTGCTTATCATACAACTCTGTTGCTTCTTCTGAGGATAAATCTGGATTTTCTACAACACCTAACTCTAACTGAATTAACGCCATAATTGAATAATTTATGATTCCAATAAACTCAGATTTTTCATCTTCATCTACTTTACGTACATCATTCTCTTGCAATTGACGAATACGCTGTGCTTTGATAAAAATTTGGTCTGTTAATGAGGGTAATCTCAGGATTCTCCAGGCAGATCCGTAATCACTCATTTTCTTTGTGAACAGATTTCTGCATTGTTCGACAACAAGATCGTATTGGTTAGAAGTATTTGGCATAAACAATATTAATTTCCGTAAATTTCGTTCAAATTTTATGAACTAAAAAATCTATCTAAGTTTAATGAAAAAAATTGTTGTTTTTTGCGGCTCTAGTTTAGGATTTAATCCTATTTATAAAAATGCTGCCATTGAACTAGGCAACTACTTTGTAAACAATGACATAACCCTAGTGTACGGTGGTGGTAAAATTGGAATGATGGGAGTTTTATCAGAAACTATTTTAAATAAAGGTGGTAAAGTAATAGGAATTATTCCTGCTTTATTAAAAAAAGAGGAAGTTGTTAACCCTCATGTAACTGAATTAATTGTTACAAAAACCATGAGCGAGCGTAAAATACTAATGAGTAAAATGATAGATGGCTATATTTCACTACCAGGTGGATTTGGCACCCTAGATGAACTTTTTGAGGGACTAACACTAGGTCAATTACACATAGAACAAAAACCAAATGGACTTTTAAATATTAATGGTTTTTTTGATCATACACTCAAACAATTAGAAGTTATGGTTGCTGAGGGATATTTGAAACAAGAAAATAAAGAAATGCTGTTGGTTGGAAACAATGTAAGTGAATTAATGTTAAAGATGGATTCCTATATTGCTCCAAAAAAATCAGCTGTCATAAATAAAGTTATCAGCCATGACCATAAACTGTAAGGGAAATTTAATAGATCTTTCTTCTCCAAAGGTAATGGGAGTTCTAAACATAACTCCAGACTCTTTTTATGATGGAGGGTATTACAAAAATGAGAAAGAGCTTCTAAATCAAACTGAGAAAATGCTTCTTGAAGGGGCTTCATTTATTGATGTTGGTGCATATTCATCAAAGCCTGGTGCAACCCATATTTCTGAAAAAGAGGAATTGAATAGAATACTACCTGTTGTAAAATCTATTAGTAAGTATTTTCCACAAGCTATTATCTCTGTTGATACTTTTAGAGGAATCGTAGCTAAACAAACTATAGATAATGGCGCAGCAATCATTAATGATATTTCAGGGGGATCTTTAGACAAAGAAATGTTTAAAATTGTAGCAGACTTAAAGGTGCCGTATATTCTAATGCATATGCAGGGAAAACCCCAAGACATGCAATTAAATCCAACTTACAGTGATATCATTACAGAGTTAATTTCTTTTTTTTCAGAACAACTATATAAATTGCATCAGTTAAAACATAATGACGTAATTATTGACGTAGGTTTTGGGTTTGGTAAAACTCTTGAACACAATTACCAACTATTAAAAAACCTTGCACTTTTTAAAAATTTAGATGTCCCCATTTTAGCAGGTGTTTCCAGAAAATCAATGCTTTATAAACCACTTGGTCTATCTCCAAAAGAAGCACTTAACGCTACTACTAGCGCTAATACAATAGCATTACTTAATGGTGCAAAAATTTTACGAGTACACGATGTAAAAGAAGCGGTTGAAGCAATAAATATTGTAAACCTACTTAACTAATTTGTACATTTACCAAAATACGATCAGCAAATGTTAGATTTTCTTGACTTTTCTTTTTTAGACGCTCTAGACATATTATTGGTAGCTACACTGATATACTACATCTACAAACTCTTAAAAGGAACTGTAGCCATTAATATATTTTTAGGAATTGCATTTATTTTTCTTATATGGAAAATAACTCAAATCTTAAAAATGGAAATGTTAAGCAATATTTTAGGGTATCTACTAAGTGGTGGAGTCATCGCATTAATCATTGTTTTTCAACAAGAAATTAGGAAATTTTTATTGATGATTGGTACTACTAATGTAACCTCAAGAACACAGTTTTTAAAACAACTAAAATTCTTAAAGTCAGAAATTACATTAGAAACAGATTCAGACACCCTATTGAGTGCATGTAAAAAAATGTCTAAAACAAAAACTGGGGCTTTAATTGTTATAGAAAGAACCAACAGTTTAGATTTTTTAATAAAGACTGGAGACAATATGAATGCTGAAATAAATGAAGTTTTATTGGAGAGCATCTTCTACAAAAACAGTCCATTACATGACGGCGCTACCATTATTAGAGATAATTATGTAGTAGCTACTAGAGTTATTTTACCAATTTCTGATAGTATTAATATACCTTCCCGTTTCGGGTTAAGACACAGAGCTGCTTTTGGAGTTTCTGAGAAAACAGATGCTGTTTGCCTACTAGTATCTGAAGAAACTGGTGAAATTTCCTATATTAAAGATGGTAATTTTGAGTTATATGCTGACTATAACGAATTGTTGGAAAAACTAAAATTAAATATTCAATAGTTCATTTTGTTAGCTAAGATGCTAACTCTAAACTAAATTGTTTATCATACAAATTTTTATAATAGCCATTTCTTTTTTTGAGTAACTCTTTGTGAGTTCCTTCTTCAACTATAACTCCTTTATCCATCACAATTATTTTATCGGCTTTTTTAATTGTAGCTAGCCTATGAGCTATTACTATTGAAGTTCTTCCCTCAGTAATAGTATCTGTAGCATATTGAATCATTTGTTCTGCATGAGAGTCTACAGAAGAAGTAGCCTCATCTAAAATTAGAATTCTTGGGCTACTAACATAAGCTCTCAGAAAAGCGATTAATTGTCTTTGCCCAGATGAAAGCATCACACCTCTTTCTTTAACGTTGTAATGGTATCCATCAGGAAGAGTCATAATAAAATCGTGAATACCAATTTTTTTAGCTGCATCGATTACCTGACTCTCTGTAATTAAAGAGTTTTTTAAAGTGATGTTATTTAGAATGGAGTCTGAAAATAGAAAAACATCTTGTAAAACAATAGCTATTTGATTTCTTAAAGAAGATAATTCATAGTCTTCTACTGAAATGGAATCTATAGATATAGTACCGCTATCTATTTCATAAAATCGATTTATCAGATTAATAATCGTAGACTTTCCTGCTCCTGTAGCACCAACTATAGCAACAGTTTGACCTTTATTTACTTTTAAAGACACCCCTTTTAAGACCTCTTCATCTTGTATATAACTAAATCTAACATTACTAAAATTAATATTTCCTTGGATATTTGAAGCATCAATTTGTCCTTCTTTACGGATATAGCTTTTTGTATCTATGATCTTAAAAACTCGTTCTCCGGAAACAATCCCCATTTGTAACTGATTGAATTTATCAGCAATCTGACGAAGGGGTCTAAATAACATTTGCGACATTTTAATGAAGGCTATGACTGCTCCCAAAGTGGTAAACCCCTCTAATATTTGATATCCTCCAAACCATACAATTAATCCAATAGCAAAAGATGAAAGTATTTCTGCAATTGGAAAAAATATAGAATAATACCAAACTGTTTTAATGTGTGCCTTTTTATGGTTATTATTAATTTTTTTAAAGTTTTGATACTCTATACTTTCTCTTGTAAACAACTGAAGAATTTTCATTCCAGTTACACGCTCTTGAACAAATCCATTCAAATTAGCTATTTCATTTCTAACATCTTGAAAGGTGGCTTTAATTGCTACCTGAAATACTTTGGTAGCATACACTAGAATTGGTAAAACTACCAATGCAACCAATGCTAATTTCCAATTCATTACAAACATGACAACTATAACAACCAACATTTTTAGTATGTCACTGATAATCATAAAAACACCTTGTGTAAAAAAATTAGCTATAGTTTCTATATCTGATACAACTCTAGTTACTAATTTTCCTACAGAGGTAGTATCAAAATAGGACATTTTAAAACTGTTGATATTTCTAAAAACTTTAGCTCTAATATCTCTTATAATATGCTGCCCCACCCAATTGGCAAAATATATGAACATAAATTGCAAGAGAACTTCAGTAAAAACAATTGTAAGTAATATTTTTATGTAATAAACTAGATTAGAAATATCTTGATTAGTTACAAAATCATTTACTGTCTCACCAATAATATATGGATTTATAGCTGACACAAATGCAAGACTAATGGTAGAAATAGCGGCAATAGAAAACTTGAGTTTATAACCTTTAGCAAAACTCATCAATCTTAAAAAAATTTTTATATCAAAAGCTTTTCCTGATATTTTTTCTACCATTATACTTATTATATTTTTTACTTTAATTGTAAAATTAAATTGTTCATTTTATTTTTAGTAACAAACTTCTGTTAAAAATAATCCTTTAGCTGGAACAGATAAACCGGCCTCACTCCTATTTTTACTTTCAATTATTTTTCTAAAATCCGCTAAACTAATTTTACCTGTACCTACTTCAATTAAAGTTCCAACAATAGCTCTGACCATATTTCTTAGGAATCTATTTGCAGTGATATGAAAAGTCAAATGATCACCTTGAAGAACCCATATAGCTTTTGTAATGTTACAATTAAACGTTTTGACATCTGTTTTAACTTTTGAAAAACTTTCAAAATCTTCAAACTCAAATAAAATTTCAGCAGCTTTATTCATAACATCAATTTGTAACTTTTTTTGATATAATTGCCAAGTAGTTTCCAAATAGAAAGGGTCTCTAACCAATAGAATTCTATATTCATAACTTCTACTTACTGCATCAAATCTAGCGTGTGAAGTATTTAATACCATTTTTAAAGACCTGATTACAATGTCATTAGGTAAAATAGAATTAAATTTACGAACATCATTATCTGTCAATTTTTTTTCTGTATCAAAATGGGCAAACATTTGTATCGCATGAACTCCAGTGTCAGTTCTACCAGCCCCTACAAGCTGAATATTCTCCTGAATGATCGTATTGATGGCTTTGGTTATTTGCTCTTGAACAGAAATAGCATTCGGCTGTATTTGCCAACCATGATAATTAGTTCCTTTATATGACAATTCTATAAAATATCTCAAAAAAAAAGTAGTTTATATAAGTTTTTAAAACTACGAAATTTATTTTGTTATTTGTACTTTCGTAAGGTGAAGAAAATCCTATTATTATCAGATACTCATAGCTTTATTGACGATCAAATCCTAAAGTTTGTAAAACAAGCTGATGAGGTTTGGCATGCTGGTGATATTGGAAGTTTACATGTTACAGATACCATAAATAAATTAAAACCTTTAAGAGCTGTTTATGGGAATATTGATGGAAATAATGCTCGATCTCAATTTCCATTAGACAATAAATTTAGAATTGAAGAAATGACTATTTGGATGACTCATATTGGTGGCTATCCAAATAAATACCACCAAAGAGTTAATGAAGAATTGAAAAAAATAAAGCCTTCCATTTTTATTTGCGGGCATTCTCATATTTTAAAAATACAATACGATAAGAAGCTAAATATTTTACACTTAAATCCAGGAGCAGCTGGTAAATACGGATTTCACGCTATTCGAACTATGTTGCGTTTTGAACTTGATAAAGGTGAAATTAATAATTTAGAAATTATAGAGCTAGCTAAGAAAATATAGAATTCTTTTTTATTTAAACTGGAAGCTCTATACTGATTTTTGTTCCTTTACCTTTCTTAGAATTTATAATAAATTTTCCACCCATCATGTGAATTCTAGCATCTATTTGATTGATTCCTAAGCCAGCTTCTTTCTGTGACATTTTTGAGGTGTCAAAACCATTTCCATTATCATTAATCGTTAGCAATATTTTTTTATCTTTTTCAACTAAATTAATTTCTACTATAGAAGCGTCGCTGTGTTTGATTGCATTGTTAACAAGCTCCTGTATGATATTATATAATTTAATTTCAAAATCTTGATCATATCGCTGAATATTTTTTGCTTGGAAAATAACTTCTAATTGTGAGTTGGAATATTTATATGCCATATCCTTAATGGAATTAGCTAAACCAAACTTTAATAAAACAGAGGATACCAATGTGTGAGATAGATCTCTTATTATCTGGGAAGCTTCAACAATAATATCTTGAGACTTCTCTAACTCTATAGGTATTTGGCCATTGAATATTTTTTTACACGCTTGTAAATGTAAATTTGCTGAAGACAATAAAGCACTCACACTATCATGAAGTGTTTCAGAAATTAGTTTGCGTTCTGTCTCTTTACCATCTAGTGTAGCATTTAAAATTCTGATTTGAGACTCTGACCGAACTTTTTCGATTTTTTGTTGTTGAACTAGCTCTTGTTTAGACAATTGTAAACTAAGATTCCTCTGACGAAGTTTGTATTGATTTAATAAAAAAGCTAGTAATAAGATGACAGAAAAAAAACTAGTTCCTACAATCCATGTTAAATTTTCTGCTTCTTGTTTTTGGAGTTTCCCTTCTTTTCTGACCATACTAACGTTAAATTCTGCTGTTACACGCTCTAACTTCTCTTTCATTTCTAAATCTCGAACTTGGTTCTTCATAATACGCGCAGTATCTAAATATTCATAGGCTTTGTAATCATTTAAATTCCTCATGGCCATTGACAAATTAGAGTACAAACCACCTCTTCGTTTAATTGCCTTCTTTGAGGTATCTCCTTTGATAAGTCTAATTCCTTCTAAATAAGTTTCTTTGGATTGTTTAAAATTTCCATTTAATAAATAAATATTTCCAAGATTATTAGTAGCAGAAGCTTGACCTAATTTATTATTTTTATTTTGTAGAATATCTATGGCTTTTATGGCAGATTCTAGAGCTTTCTCTTTATGATTTGCATAGGTGGTATCAAACTGATAAATTCCAGATAAATTAGAAAATGACATTGCTTGAAAACTAGCTATATCGTCATTTAATGTGGGTATTGCTGCCAGTTTTTTATAATAAAAGACAGCACTGTCATTTCTCTTAAGATATTGATATTGACCACCCAGTCTAAGAAAATTTTCAGCCAAGTATTTTTGATTGATAGAATCTATGTTTTGACCGCCTAGTATACTATTAGTCAATAATTTTAGAGATTTCTTATAATATGATATAGCTTTTTTATGATCCCTATTATTTTTGTAAATATCAGCAATTAAGAGAACGTTTTTAAACTTAAGATAGCTGTTTTTAGTGGTTTTAACTTGTTCATTCAAGTAAAGCGCCATTTGTAAACTTTCTACATACCTTTTGTTTTCATATAAAGATTTTGCTTGATTATATTTTTCATTTAAATTAGAATCTTTAGAATCTTTAGAATCTTTGGTAATTACAAAGGAAGTTTTTGTTTGAGAAAATTCTTTATTGATAGATATTCTTTTTTTTGCTTGTAAAGGAGTACTTAGCGAAAAAACAAATAGTATGATG
>JADFAM010000079.1 GCA_015665265.1 Flavobacterium sp. | reverse complement strand
GGGCAGCATACCCTAAAATTAAAGGCTTGGGATACGTACAATAATTCTTCAGAGTCTCTTTTAAATTTTGTTGTAGTTAGTGACACTAGCATAACATTAGATAATGTATTAAATTATCCTAACCCTTTTGTGAATTATACAGAATTTTGGTTTAATCATAATAAGCCTAATGAACCGTTAGAAGTTCAGGTTCAAATTTTTACTGTATCTGGGAAACTAATAAAAACAATCAATCAACAAGTTCAAACAATGGGTAATTTAGTTCGAAATATTGTTTGGAATGGCTTAGATGATTATGGAAATAAATTAGGTAAAGGGGTTTATATTTACAAACTTAAAGTAACATCAACAATTAGTAATATATCGACAGAAAAGTATGAAAAACTTGTCATACTATAATAAATTGCGATATTTACGTTATTAATAAAGAACAAAAAGACATTTATGAAGAAAATAGGAGTATTATTCATTGTTTGCATGACAAGTATTCTTGGTATGTCTGCACAAACTACTAATGGAATTACAACAGCTACACCATTTTTATTAATCATACCAGATGCAAGAGCAGGTGCTATGGGAGATATAGGTGTTTCTACTTCAGCTGATGCGAGCTCTCTTTTTCATAATCCATCTAAAATTGCTTTTAGTGGACAGCAAGTTCTTATAGGAATAAACTATTCACCTTGGCTTAGAAATTTAACAGATGATATTTTTATTGGAAGTGCTTCATACATAAACAGATTCAGTGAAAACTCAGCTTGGGGTGCTGAGTTTAGATATTTCTCATTGGGTCAAATAGATTTAACAGATGGAGTTGGAAACCCAAATGGGACTATCAATCCTAATGAATTTGCCTTGTCAGGAACTTACGCATTAAAATTAAGTGAAACATTTTCAATGGGTGTTAGTGGTCGTTACTTTAGATCTAATTTAGCATTTACAGGAACAAATTCATCATTACAACCCATCAATTCATTTGCCGTAGATGTATCTGGTTATTATCAATCATATGAAGAGAATTATGGTTCATTTGATGGTCGATACAGAATAGGTTTTAATATTGCTAATATTGGGCCAAAAGTATCTTATGTACCTGGGGAAGAAGATTTTATTCCAACAAATTTGAAATTTGGTGGAGGATTTGACTTTATATTAGATTCATATAATATTTTAAGTATTAATACTGAATTTACAAAATTGTTAGTTCCTTCTCCACAAGAGGATGGTTCTGATCAAGACAAAGGCTTTATTTCTGGAATTTTTAGTTCATTTGGAGATGCAGAGGGAGGTTTTAGTGAAGAATTAGAGGAAGTTACCTATGCATTAGGTGCAGAATATCTTTACAATGATGCATTTGCATTGCGTCTAGGGTATTTTCACGAGGCTGAAAATAAGGGAAATAGAAAATTTTTTACAATGGGTGCTGGATTTAAAACGAATGCATTGAATGTAGATTTATCATACCTTATTAATTCATCTGATGTTAACAATCCATTAGAGAATTCCCTACGATTTTCTTTATCTTTTGACTTGGGAGAAATTTACGATGATTATTAGTACCTTAGTTTTTTCAAAAGAATCGATTCTTAATGAAAAAAATTAATTTAGCTACTTCTGCACTATTATTTGAAGACATCAATCAATTGTCTGATGATGACCAAACTCTTATGAAATCTGCGGTAAAAGCTACTAAAGGAGCCTATGCCCCTTACTCAAAATTTAGTGTTGGTGCAGCTCTTTTAATGGAAGATGATACCATAATTACAGGTAACAATCAAGAAAATGCAGCCTATCCGTCTGGGATGTGTGCGGAACGAGTAGCTATTTGGAAGGCTAGTTCTTCTTTTCCTAATAAAAAAATAAAAAAAATAGCTATAGCTGCTACTTCTTCTAATAAAAAACTTGATAGACCAGTAGGACCTTGCGGTGCTTGCAGACAATCACTGTTTGAATATGAGGTAAAACAAGGTAAGGATGTAGAGGTTATTTTTATGGGAGAAGTAGGTTCCGTAGTAAAAACATCTTCTATTGCTTCTTTATTACCCTTTTCTTTTGATAGTTCTTATCTATAATTATTTCTGAAACTTTTAAGATACTCTCAATTAGTAAAGTTTATTACTTTTCTATAATGCCTATATTTGTTTTAATTTAAATCTCATTTATAATTTTACGATAGACTGAACATCGTAAAAAAAACACTAATCAAAATTTGATTTCAAATAAAAGTAGTTTATTGAAGTCTTAAATATAACTTTAAACATGATATCTTCACTCATAACTGGAACAGGATCTTACATTCCTGAGATAAAAAAAGAAAATAAAGAGTTTTTATCGAATCTTTTTTTAAATGCTGATGGTTCTGAAATACCAAATGAAAATGAAATTATAATTGAAAAGTTTAAAGCCATCACAGGAATTGAGGAAAGAAGATACGCGGTCTCTGAATACAATACATCAGATCTAGGTTTTTTTGCAGCACAAAAAGCAATTGATGATGCAGGGATTAATCCAGAAGAGCTAGATTATATTATACTGGCTCATAATTTTGGAGATGTTAAAACAGATGCTATTCAAAGTGATATGCTACCTAGCTTAGCAACTAGAGTGAAATATAGATTAGGAATACAAAATCCTAATTGTGTAGCCTACGATATTTTATTTGGTTGTCCAGGTTGGATAGAAGGAGTTATACAAGCACAAGCATTTATAAAATCAGGTATTGCAACTAAGGTGTTGGTGATTGGAGCTGAGACGCTATCTAGAGTTGTCGATAAATTTGATAGAGATTCTATGATTTATAGTGATGGAGCAGGAGCCTGTGTAGTTGAAATGAATGAAGGACAAAATTCTGGTATTATTGGACACGCTTCTCAAACTTTTTCCAAGGACGAAGCATATCATTTATTTTTTGGAAAATCTTTTGAACAACAACAAGACCCAGATGTTCGGTACATAAAAATGCATGGAAGAAAAATTTATGAGTTTGCATTAAATAATGTGCCAAATGCAATGAAAATTGCACTTGATAAGACTGGAATTGCTATTGATGAGGTTAAAAAAATATTTATTCATCAAGCCAATGAAAAAATGGATGAAGCTATTATTAAACGTTTTTTTAGATTGTATAAAAAACCAGTTCCTGAAGGTGTGATGCCTATGATAATTCACAAGTTGGGGAATAGTTCTGTAGCTACTGTCCCTACTTTATTAGATTTAGTAATTAAAGGAAATTTAGAAAATCAATCAGTAAAAAGTGGAGATGTGATCATTTTAGCATCTGTTGGTGCTGGTATGAATATTAATGCGATAGTTTATAGATATTAAATTTTAAAATTTATAAACACAAAGTTTTCATTTCTAAATTGAAGTACTATTTTTGCACATGCAACAACACCAGGTACTTATTTTAGATTTTGGATCGCAATACACTCAACTAATAGCGAGAAGAGTAAGAGAGTTGAATATTTATTGTGAAATTCATCCTTACAACAAACAACCCAAAAATACAAGCGATTTTAAGGCAGTTATTTTATCCGGTAGCCCGTCATCTGTAAGAGCTGATGATGCTCCGCATCCAGATTTATCAGAAATTAGAGGCAAAAAACCCATATTAGCTGTTTGTTATGGAGCTCAGTATTTAGCTCATTTTTCTGGTGGTAAAGTAGCTCCATCAAATACTAGAGAATATGGAAGAGCTAATTTATCTTTTATCAAAGACAATGAAATTTTTTTCTCTAGCATCTCAGAAGGAAGTCAGGTTTGGATGAGTCATTCAGACACTATCAAAGAATTACCAACAAATGCAATTCATTTGGCTAGTACAGCTGATGTTGAGAACGCAGCTTATAGAATTGAAGGTGAAAACACCTATGCGATACAGTTTCATCCAGAAGTTTATCATTCGACTGATGGTAAACAATTACTAGAAAACTTTTTAGTAAAAATTGCTGGTGTAGAACAAACATGGACTCCAAATTCATTTGTAGAAACAACCGTAGCTAATATTAAGCAAACAGTAGGTAATGACAAAGTTGTCTTAGGGCTCTCTGGAGGGGTAGATTCCTCTGTGGCTGCAGTTTTATTACACAAGGCAATAGGTGAGAATCTCTATTGTATTTTTGTAAATAATGGATTATTACGTAAAGATGAGTTTGAAAGTGTACTTCATCAATACGAAGGTATGGGATTAAACGTTAAAGGAGTAGATGCATCCGAACGCTTTTTGAACGCTTTAAAAGGGTTGTCAGATCCTGAGAAAAAAAGAAAAGCAATTGGAAATGCATTTATTGAAGTTTTTGATGATGAAGCCCATAAAATTGAAAACGTAAAATGGTTGGCCCAAGGAACTATATATCCAGATGTGATAGAATCAGTTTCAGTTAATGGGGGCCCATCAGCAACTATAAAAAGCCATCATAATGTGGGAGGTTTACCAGATTTTATGAAATTAAAAATTGTAGAGCCTTTACGTATGATTTTTAAAGATGAGGTAAGAAGAGTAGGCGCCTCTATGGGAATTGATCCAGAGTTATTAGGTAGACATCCATTTCCAGGACCAGGTTTAGCGATTAGAATCTTAGGAGATATTACTGAAGAGAAAGTTTCAATCTTACAGGAAGTTGATGCTATTTTTATAAATGGATTAAAAGAAAGTGGGTTATATAATAAAGTTTGGCAAGCGGGTGCTATCTTATTACCAGTTAATTCTGTTGGGGTAATGGGAGATGAAAGAACTTATGAAAAAGTAGTTGCACTGAGAGCCGTTGAAAGTACAGATGGTATGACTGCCGATTGGGTTAATCTACCTTATGAATTTTTGCAAAAAACTTCAAATCAAATTATAAATAAAGTTAAAGGTGTGAACAGGGTAGTTTATGATATCAGTTCAAAACCTCCTGCAACTATAGAATGGGAATAACTATATGAGAGAATTTAAAATTATCATCATCTTATTTTTTGTAGTGATAGCCACATCGTGTGCTCAACAAAAAAAATATTTATCCTATACTGTAAAAAAAGGTGAAACCTTAAAAATCATTGCAAAACGAATAGGTGTTAAAACCAAAGAGTTGGTGCGTTTAAATCCTGGTACTGGAAGAAAGCCAGCACCTGAAACTCTTATTATGATACCTAATAATGAGTATAAGTCACCTACAGCTAACGATATTTTAGTAAAAATAAATGATAGTATTAATACTAAAAATAGCGCTCCTGTAAAAGATACATTAGTAAATACTTTTGTAACACACAAAGTTTCAAAAGGAGATACATATTATAGCTTAACGCGTGCTTACAACGTTTTAGAAGAAGAATTAAAGATTTTAAATCCATTGCTAGACTTCTCTGGATTACAATTGGACATGTTATTAAAAATTAAACCAATTGAAGAAGAAAATAATTTTTTAATATACAGAGATACCATTCAAGAAAATTCTAGTTTAAAACTGGCAATGATGCTTCCTTTCAGGGCCATTGAATATGATACTATAGATGCTAAAGATATTTTTAAGAACAATAGATTAGCCAATATTACAACTGATATTTACTTAGGAGCCTCTATGGCAGTTGATTCTTTAGTAAAATTAGGAATAGATATAGAGCTTTCTGTTTTTGATACAGGAAGAAAAGATACTAAATTAGATTCAATTTTAGCTGCAACAGATTTTAGTAATACAGATGTAATCATTGGTCCATTATACTCTGAAGAAGTTCCTAAAGTAGCAGTTAGATCAGGTACTTCGGTAGTTTTCCCTGTATATTCAAAAAAACAAACTAGCTTTAAGTCTTCAAAAATAATTAAGACCTTTGCAGATAGAGAAGTTCATCAAGAGGCTTTAATAGAATATATTTATGATAATTATGGAAGTGAAAATGTTTTAATTATTGGTGATAGTTCAACCACTTCCATAAGAAATAGTAATCTTATAAAATCAAGATTACTTTTACATGATTCCATTAATGAGGTGCAAATAATTTATCCAAATTTAGGATATATTAGAAAAGACTATGTTATCAATGCTTTAAAGGCTGAAGTTGGTAATTGGGTGATTTTAGCCACAGACAATAGAGTAATCTCTTCAGATGTTATAAATAGTCTCATTAGTTTACCAGTAGAAGAACCAGAAGAGGAGGAAGAAGAAGATGAAGATGAGGAGGAAGAAGAAGAAAGTGATGAGCCAGAAATGCAAATTTTACCGGAAGACACTGTAATAAAGATTTTTGGTATTTTTAAATCCACTCAATTTGATAGAATAGATAATAATAAATTAGCAAAACTAGGTTTTACATTTACTAGTGACACTTTTACTGAAGAAAGTTCTCCAGAAATCCAACTATTTAATCAACAATATTTAAGTAAAAATCATGTGTATCCTTCTTATTATGCTACAAAAGGATTTGATATTGTATTTGATGTTGGGATGCGATTAGCCTCAGGAAACAAGTTAAAACAAACATTTAAGAATGGAACCTCTTATAGACTAGAGAGTAAGTTTGACTTCACTAAAGATTTATTTAAAACAACTTCAAATAAAGGGATATATATCTTAGAGTATAATTCAGATTTGACAATTAACAGATTAAAGTAGTTTTATTAAAAATACATAGAATAAAAAAACTCCTGGTTCTCAGGAGTTTTAGGTGAATAATTAAATTTTCTTCATTTGCTGTTTCATCATTTGCATTTGTTCTTTCAGCATTCCATGTTTGTCAAGTTTTTTTGCTTCAGCCATTAAAGTTGTGGCTTCTCGCTTTCTTCTTTTTGTCATGGCGATACCTGCTAATTGAAGTTTTGCCATTGCTAAATCGTGATCCATTGCTAATCCTAATCTAACAGCTTTACGCAAGAATTTCTCTGCTTGTGTCATATTTGTTTGAGAAAGCATAATACCTTGTAAATAATTGTAATATCCTTCTTGTTTTTGGGTTAGTGCTGCACTTGGATTTTTAATATAGGACAGCCATTTCTGAGCAGCCGGGAAGTTTTGTTTTCTCAATTGTAAAAATGACAATAAAATAAATTCATTTTTGAAATACAATAAGATAAACATTCCTGTTAGAAATAGAATTGCAATTCCATTCCCAATATGACCTTGCCAAAATTCGAAAACAGACCAAACTATGGTCAAAAAGGCTAAAACTAATTTTATATTTTTATGAAACATATATTCTTTTTTATGTAGTTGCTAAAGTACACTTTTCTTTTATTTTTTATAAAATTTTCGGTGTTTAAACCATGCTAATGTTCCAATAATGAGTACAAATCCTACGGAGTAAAATACAGAATTAGGGGTAATTACTTGATCACCACTTGCATAAGAATGTAACCCAGACAAATAAAAATTTACTCCAAAGTAGGTCATCATGATCGAACCATAAGAAATGATTGACCATAGATTGAATGTATATCTACTTCTTAATCCAGGGATTAGTCTCATATGTAGCACAAATGCATAGACCATGATAGATACTAATGCCCAAGTTTCTTTTGGGTCCCATCCCCAATAGCGTCCCCAACTTTCATTGGCCCACATCCCCCCTAAGAAATTACCTATGGTTAACATAATTAAACCAATAGTTAAAGCCATTTCATTTATGGTAGTAATTTCTTTGATGTTTAAGTCCATTTTCTTTTTGTTCTTATCTGTGGTGAAAACAGTTAAGAATAAGGCTACAATTCCTAATATCATACCCAAAGAAAATGGCCCATAACTTGCAACTATGATAGAAACATGAACTAATAGCCACCAAGAATTTAACACGGGTTGAAGATTTGCAATTTCTGGATCTAACCAATTTTGGTGTGCAAATGCTAAAATAACAGCCGTTAAGAACGTAGTAGCTGCAATGGTTAAAGAAGATTTTCTTCCAAAGGCTAGACCAAATAGCATGGTGGCCCAAGCAACATAAATAATAGATTCATAAGCATTACTCCACGGTGCATTTCCACTAATATACCAACGACTAAATAGCCCTAATACATGCATGCCAAATAAAAGAATTGTTATTCCAATCAAGATTTTTACAACAAGTCCAATCCATTTTTTGTCATTAAAAATTTGAAGGATTACAAAAAAGATTAGAAAGACACTTGTAAACCCATAATATTTAGCCAATTTCTTAAAAATTTGTAATTTATTATAAGTTATTTCTAGATCAATTTTTTCTTTGTTTGGGTATACATCCTTACCATATTTTTCTTGAAATTTTTTTATTCCAGTTAATAATTTGTTGGCTTCAGTATAATCATTGGTTTTTTTGGCATCCTGTAAAAAACGGATATAAATGGGTAACGACTGTCTTACAAATAAGGAGTCTTTTCCTGTGTAATTAGCTCTTGATCCCTCAGGATATGAGACCCATTTATTATTTTCATCATTTAATTTTGGATAAATTCTCAAAACACTCAGACTCAATGCTTGGGAAAACAAGTAGATTCTTCTATCTATTTTAATGACATCTTTTTCAAATTTATTTTGAACATTTTTCTTTTGAGCCTCTAAAACATATTCGCTAATTTTTGATTGAGTACCCTCATAAAAATCAGCAAGAGCGGCGTGAGTAACCTCTGGTTTTACACCTAAAATTTCTCGAATTTCTGTATTTCCATCTTCTAAATAAATAAAAGGCACATTGAACCAAAGTTTTGAATTTTCTATAATAGAAAGAAAGACTTGGCTTGGCTCTATTCCATTAAAGTCATCATCATGAAATACTTTTCTGACTAATTCAGATGCAAAAGTATGTGCTGGCTTCATCCGCCCACCAATATCCTGAATAATGAGGGTATTGAATTCTTCAGCATGTTTTAATTCTACTAAGTTTCCTATCAGTACAGAATCAAGTTGTTGATCTGTTATTTTAGTTAGATGATTGTTTTGAGTTTGAGCGATTCCATTAATACTTATAAAAAGTCCAATAAAAAGTGTCAAAGCCGCTTTTTTCTTTTTAATTTTTTTCAAGGTTTTCTTCAAGCTATCAAACCTTGTTCCTGGGGCAAATAGAATTGAAATCATTCCAATATACAACAGAGAATAACCCACATAGCTGATTAGAGTTCCCCAAAAATCATGATTCACAGATAAATGAGTTTGTTCTACTTCACCAGAAAGATCATAACTCGCTTGAAAAAATTTGTAGCCCTTGTGATCTAAGATATGATTCATATATATTCTGTAATCAAACGTTTCTTCAGTGTCTATTACAGTAATTTCACTTGCAAAGGCAGAAGCACTCTCAGATCCAGGATATTTTTCTAATTGAAAATCATTTAACTTGATGTTGAAGGGAGTTTCTATAATTTGAGGTCCATAATCTATTCTAAAATTCAATCCATTTAGAGAAAATTGAATAGGTCTCTGCGGTGCATATTTACCTCCATATAATTCAATTTGGGTAGTTTTTTTATCAACTGTTACATCTAAGACTAATGCATCTAGCTTCGAGTCATCTTTTTTATCACCTCTGGTTGTTTTTAATGCACCTTTTTTTACGGGCTCTGGTATTACAAATGGTAAGTCACCAACTCTATACAATGACCTTAATTGAAACTCTTGGATACTGTCTTTGATAACTGCTCCTTCAGCTCTATCAGCCATTCTCATCCAACTTCCTCCACTTCTCGAGCTAATCTTTAAAATTCCATCTTCTCTAAACAAATTAATAGTTCCAGAATTTTCAGGTGCTTCAAAGCCAACTAAAACACCGTGAATATTTTGTAAAGCTCCTTTTTTCAGGTAATGTTCATGTCTTGATCCGCTACTAGATTCTACAATAAATAAAAATTCATCTCCAGCTTCATCTTCAATAAACTGCTCTTCAGCCCAAGGGAGATAGTCCACTAGTTTTACAGAAAACTTTTGATCTTTAAATCTTTCGTTAAAACCTACATTGTTAGTTCCCTTAGCAGACAACAATAATGGCCTGTGATATGATTTTTGAACTTCATTGTTATCTACGACATAATTTAGGTAGGTGGTTTCAGATAGAAATTTATTGGTTGTTTCGCCTTCATTTATAAGCATCAACCCTTCATAACCAACATATCTAGTAATACCGGCTCCAATTAAAATTAACAGAAATGAGACATGAAATAACAAAACAGGCCATTTTTCTTTTCTTAACAATCGATATCGAAAAATATTTCCAAAAAAATTAATCACAAAAAATACCATGATAGCCTCAAACCACCTGGCATTGTATACTAATGCTTTGGCTGTTTGGGTTCCGTAATCATTTTCAATAAAAGTTGCAACTCCCATGGCTATCGAGTACACTATAAAAAGCACAGCAGTTAGGCGGGTAGAGTAGAAAATATCAAGTATTTTTTTCATCCTTAAAAGGCTTATAAATAAGGTGCAAATTTATGAATTAAACAATGAAAAATTCATTCATTCTCTTCTTTTTTAAAACTAAAAAAATGGTGTTAACTAAAGTTTAACACCATTTTTTTGAACTGAATCTATTCAGTATGTTTTAATTAGCCATAAAACTTAATTAATAAGTTTTGGAGGTCCAGCAGGTATTTGAGGTTCATATACTTTACTTCCTTTACGTTCTGTAAATTCTTTTTTTGCCCCCTCAATTAATTTGGAATTTTTATAAAAATCAAGCATTGTCATGGCAAGTGATTTAGAAGCATATATCATTCCTTTATGACCAATAGACATTCCAGTACAAGCAACAACTGCCCATGAATGCCATGGTCCGTCTTTGGCTGCAGTGGTTACACCTAGTCTTACAACAGGGACTACTTGACTTACATCACCTACATCAGTTGAACCTCCTTGAGCCGGGAGTGTTGGCTTTATTGGTTTAAGTTTACCATCAATTCCCTTGAGTTCTTTTCCGGTTTCTTTAAGGATTGTATTTGCATATTCAATTTCATCACTAGAATATTCTATTTCTCCCAACATTTCGAAATTATTCTGAATAATTTTAGCACCAAATCTATTAGGTATAATCTCATAGATACCTGAAATCAGACTTAATTCGTAATCAACATTGGCCATCATTGATGCTCCCTCTGCCATTTTTTTTGCTCTTTCATATAAAATGTTCACATTCTCTTTGTCGTTTTCTCGAATTCTAGTCCATATTTGTGCATAGTCAGGAACTACATTAACAACATCTCCTGCTTTTTCAATATCATAATGTATTCTGGCTGTTGGTCTAATATGTTCTCTGTAATAGTTTAGAGCAGTAGTATATAATTCCATGGCATCAACTGCACTATTCCCATTCCATGGATC
>JADFAM010000001.1 GCA_015665265.1 Flavobacterium sp. | reverse complement strand
TTAGACAGAAAATATGCAACTCCAATTTTTGATGGAGCATCTTTAAATCAAATTAATGAATTTACTGATGAAGCTAATGTTCCAAGATTTGGTCATACTTACTTGTATGATGGTGGAACTGGTAAACGTTTTGATCAACCAGCGACGGTAGGTGTAATCTATATGATTAAACTAGGTCACATGATTGAAGATAAAATGCATGCCCGTTCTATTGGACCTTACTCACTAATAACACAACAACCATTAGGAGGTAAGGCACAATTTGGAGGTCAGCGTTTTGGAGAGATGGAAGTATGGGCGTTAGAGGCCTATGGAGCGTCTAGTATCTTGAGAGAAATTTTAACGGTAAAATCAGATGATGTCATGGGAAGAGCTAAAACATACGAAAGTATTGTTAAAGGTGAAACTATGCCAGAACCAGGATTACCAGAATCTTTCAATGTATTAATGCATGAGTTGAAAGGATTAGGGTTAGACCTAAAACTAGAAGAATAATTTTATAGTATTTTCTGGATGTATTTACATCCAGAAAATTACTTATCTAATATGGGTCCATGACCCCAATTTTAATTCGATACCATTACCATGGCAAGAAAAAACGAGAAGTACACCGTAAAAAAGTTTAACAAAATCTCAATTGGTTTAGCATCACCAGAAACTATTTTAGGAACATCTAAAGGAGAAGTGCTAAAACCAGAAACTATTAATTATCGTACACACAAGCCCGAAAGAGACGGTCTTTTCTGTGAGCGTATTTTTGGTCCTGTAAAAGACTTTGAATGTGCTTGTGGTAAGTACAAGAGAATTCGATACAAAGGAATTGTTTGTGACCGATGTGGTGTAGAGGTAACAGAAAAAAAAGTACGTAGAGACAGAGTAGGACACATTAATTTAGTAGTTCCTGTAGCACATATCTGGTATTTTAGATCGTTACCAAATAAAATGGGATATCTTTTAGGATTACCATCTAAGAAGTTAGATATGATTATCTACTACGAAAGATATGTAGTAATTCAACCAGGTATTGCAAAAAACATTGAAGGGGAGCCATTACAAAAAATGGATTTCTTAACTGAAGAAGAATATTTAGATATTTTAGAGGCGCTTCCTCAAGAAAATAATTATTTAGATGATTCTGACCCTAATAAGTTTATCGCTAAAATGGGAGCAGAATGTTTGATAGATTTATTAGCTCGTATTGATTTAGATGAATTATCATACGAATTAAGACATAAAGCAAATACAGAAACTTCAAAACAACGTAAAGCTGAGGCTCTAAAAAGATTAAATGTTGTTGAAGCTTTTAGAGATTCTCAAAAGAATAGAGAAAACAAACCAGAGTGGATGATTATGAAGGTAGTTCCTGTAATCCCACCAGAGTTAAGACCATTAGTACCACTAGATGGTGGTCGTTTTGCTACTTCTGACTTAAATGATTTATATCGAAGAGTAATCATCAGAAATAATCGTTTAAAAAGACTGATGGAGATCAAAGCTCCTGAAGTAATTTTACGTAATGAAAAAAGGATGTTACAAGAATCTGTAGATTCATTGTTTGATAATACCCGTAAATCATCAGCAGTTAAAACAGAATCTAATAGACCATTAAAGTCATTATCGGATTCTTTAAAAGGTAAACAAGGACGTTTTCGTCAGAACCTACTTGGTAAACGTGTAGATTATTCTGCTCGTTCTGTAATTGTTGTAGGACCAGAGTTAAAGTTGTCTGAATGTGGTATACCAAAAGAAATGGCAGCTGAACTTTACAAACCTTTTGTAATTCGTAAACTAATTGAAAGAGGAATTGTAAAGACAGTTAAATCTGCAAAAAAGATTATAGATAGAAAAGAGCCAGTAGTTTGGGATATTTTAGAAAATGTAATTAAAGGTCACCCAGTTTTATTAAACCGTGCCCCTACATTACACCGTCTAGGTATTCAAGCTTTTCAACCAAAATTAATCGAAGGAAAAGCAATACAGTTACACCCTTTAGTGTGTACAGCTTTTAATGCCGATTTTGATGGAGATCAAATGGCTGTTCATTTACCTTTAGGACCTGAAGCTATTTTAGAAGCCCAACTATTAATGTTAGCTTCTCATAATATATTGAACCCAGCAAATGGTGCACCAGTAACCGTTCCTTCTCAGGATATGGTTCTTGGACTGTATTATATGACTAAAGAAAGAAAATCAACTAAAGAAGTTCCTGTAAAAGGTGAAGGATTAACTTTCTACTCACCAGAAGAAGTAACAATAGCTTTTAATGAGGAACAAGTTGAATTAAATGCTGGAATTAAAGTAAGAACAAATGATTTAGACGAAGCTGGAAATTCTGTGAAGAAAATCATAGAAACTACTGTTGGTAGAGTATTGTTTAATGAGGTAGTTCCGGAAGCTGCAGGTTATATTAATGAAGTACTAACCAAGAAATCACTTCGTGGTATCATTGGAGGTATTTTAAAAGCTACAGATATTCCATCTACAGGAAAGTTCTTAGATGAAATCAAAAACATGGGATACAAGTTTGCATTCCAAGGAGGATTATCTTTTAGTTTGGGAGACATTATTATACCAGAAGAAAAAGGATCTATGATTTCTGAGGCCAACAAAGAGGTTGATGGTATTGTTATGAATTATAACATGGGAATGTTAACACAAAAAGAACGTTACAATCAAGTAATTGATATTTGGGGTAGAACCAATAATCAATTAACTGAATTATCAATGAAACGTTTGCGTGAAGACCAACAAGGGTTTAATTCAGTATACATGATGTTAGATTCTGGAGCTAGGGGATCAAAAGAACAGATTCGTCAGCTAACAGGAATGCGTGGATTAATGGCAAAACCAAAAAAATCTACAGCAGGAGGTGGAGAAATTATTGAAAACCCAATTCTTTCTAACTTTAAAGAAGGTCTATCAATTCTAGAATACTTTATTTCTACTCACGGTGCTCGTAAGGGGTTAGCAGATACAGCCCTAAAAACAGCTGATGCCGGGTATTTAACTCGTCGTCTGGTAGATGTATCCCAAGATGTTATTATTAATGAACAAGATTGTGGTACATTAAGAGGACTAGATGTAACTCCATTAAAGAAAAACGACGAGATTGTAGAATCTTTAAGTGACAGAATAGAAGGAAGAGTAGCATTACAAGATGTATATCATCCGCTAAATGATGAACTATTAGTTGGAGCTGGAGAAGTAATTACCTCTTTAAATGCAAAAGCAATAGAGTCCTCAGGATTAGATGTGGTTCAAGTAAGATCTGCATTAACATGTGAGTCTCAAAGAGGAATTTGTGCTAAATGTTATGGGCAAAGTTTATCTACGCTTAACAATGTTCAGATTGGTGAAGCTGTAGGAGTTATAGCAGCTCAATCTATTGGAGAGCCTGGAACTCAGTTAACATTAAGAACATTCCACGTTGGTGGGGTAGCTGGAAATATTTCAGAAGAAAATAAATTAATAGCTAAGTTTGATGGAAAGGTAGTCATAGAAGACCTTAGAACTGTAGAAGGTAAAGATGCAGAAGGTAAAGTGATAGATATAGTAATATCTAGAACTGCAGAGATGAAAGTTATTGATAAAAAGACAGATATAACTCTTAGTACAAACATAATTCCTTATGGTTCTATTATTTTCAATAAGAAGATAAAATCTATCAAAAAAGGCGATGTAATTTGTCAATGGGATCCATTTAACGGTGTTATTGTTTCAGAATTTGCTGGAAAAGTTAAGTTTGATAATCTTGAACAAGGTGTAAATTACCAAGTTGAAGTTGATGAACAAACTGGTTTCCAAGAAAAAGTAATTACTGATTCTAAGAATAAGAAAATTATTGCCTCTTTAATAATTGAAGATAAAGATGGAAATGCATTACGTTCATACACACTTCCAGTAGGTGCACACCTAATGGTAGACAATGGAGATAGTGTTGAAAGTGGAAAAACTTTAGTAAAAATTCCAAGAAAATCTGGAAAAGCAGGTGATATTACAGGAGGTCTTCCAAGAGTTACAGAATTATTTGAAGCTCGTAACCCCTCTAACCCTGCAGTTGTATCTGAGGTAGATGGTGTAGTATCTTTTGGTAAAATCAAAAGAGGAAATAGAGAAATCATTGTTGAATCTAAAACTGGTGATATCAGAAAGTATTTAATAAAGCTTTCTAACCAAATCTTAGTTCAAGAAAATGACTTTATAAAAGCTGGGATGCCATTATCTGATGGAGCAGTAACTCCTATTGATATTTTAAGAATTCAAGGGCCATCAGCTGTACAACAGTACTTAGTGAATGAAATCCAAGATGTATACCGTTTACAAGGTGTAAAAATTAATGATAAACACTTTGAAGTAGTAGTTCGTCAAATGATGCGTAAAGTTAGAATTATAGATTCTGGTGATACGTTATTCTTAGAAAATCAATTGATTCATAAGAATGACTTTATTCAAGAAAACGATGCAACTTATGGAATGAAAGTTATCGAAGATGCTGGAGAATCTGAAAATGTAAAAGCAGGTCAAATTATTTCAGCTCGTCAATTAAGAGATGAAAATTCTTTGTTAAGAAGAAATGATCAAGCATTAGTTGTTGCTCGTGATGCACAACCAGCTACAGCTGAACAAGTATTACAAGGTATTACTAGAGCTTCTCTTCAAACAAAATCATTTATCTCTGCTGCTTCTTTCCAGGAAACTACGAAAGTATTGAATGAAGCTGCTGTTAATGGTAAAGTAGATCATCTAGAAGGATTAAAAGAAAATGTTATTGTAGGTAAGAAAATTCCAGCAGGAACTGGTATGAGAACCTACGACCATTTGATTGTTGGTCCTAAAGAAGAAATAGAAGAAAGCTTTAATTTATAAAAAAGATGAGCGAAGATCAAAATAAAAAAGGTCAAATTAATATTGAGTTAGACGAAACTGTTGCAGGGGGTACTTACTCTAATTTAGCCATTATCAATCACTCAGTATCTGAGTTTATTGTAGACTTTATTAGAATAATGCCAGGAGTACCTAAAGCAAAGGTAAAGTCTAGAATTATTTTGACTCCTCAACATGCTAAAAGATTAACAAAAGCGTTGGCTGATAATATTTTGAAATTTGAGAAAGCTCATGGTGAAATCAAAGATTACGAGCAACCACCAATTCCAATGAATTTTGGACCTACAGGTGAAGCATAAATTGTAAAAACCCAAAACATTTGTTTTGGGTTTTTTTTATGATGTATTATTTTTTTAAAAAGATTATATTTTTCTAGTTTTATTCAATAACCAAAAGTCTGCTAAAACTAAAGCTGTTAATGCTTCAATTACAGGAACAGCTCTAGGAACAACACAAGGATCATGACGCCCTTTTCCCATAATTTCTGTTTTATCTCCTTTAGAATTTATAGTAGGTTGGTTTTGCATGATAGTAGCTACAGGTTTAAAAGCTACTCTAAAGTATATATCCATTCCATTAGAAATACCGCCCTGAATACCACCAGACAGATTTGTTTGGGTGGTTCCGTCTGCATTAAAAATATCGTTATGCGAACTTCCCTGCATTTTGGTTCCTTCAAAACCACTTCCAAACTCAAAACCTTTTACGGCATTTAAAGACAACATTGCTTTGCCTAGTTGAGCATGTAATTTGTGAAATATAGGTTCCCCTAGTCCAACAGGGATATTTTTGGCTACACAAGAAATAGTTCCTCCTATAGTATCACCTTGCTTTCTAATTTCTTTGATTTTATCTATCATTCTTTCAGCCATCTTCTCATCTGGACAACGAACAATATTAGATTCAGTTTTTGAGAAATCTAATTGACTATATTCTTTATTCATTTCTATGTCACCAACAGAAGAGGTATAGGCATTAATAGTAATATTTGAAATTAATTGTTTGGCTAAAGCCCCAGCAACTACCCAATTAGCTGTTTCTCTAGCAGAGGAACGACCACCACCACGATAATCTCTAATTCCAAACTTTTTGTCATAGGTGTAATCTGCATGGGAAGGCCTATATACATCGGTATTATGTGAATAATCATGAGATTTTTGATTGGTGTTTTTAATAATAAATCCAATCGATGTTCCTGTGGTTTTTCCTTCAAAAATTCCTGAAAGAAATTCTACAGTATCTGGTTCTTTGCGTTGGGTAACAATTTTAGATTGCCCAGGTTTTCTCCTATCTAATTCATTTTGGATAGCTTCAAAATTTATAGTTACTCCAGCAGGAAAACCATCTATAATACCACCGATAGCTAAACCATGAGATTCTCCAAAAGTTGTTAGTTTTAATAAGTTTCCAAATGAATTAAAAGCCATGTGTAATTTCTAAAAGATGAGAGGCTAAGATACTATAAAAATCAGGAAACCATAGTTTAATTGCCATTGCTAATACCATAATAATTAAGACTTTTTTTATGAATTTGTCACCTTTATCAACAGACCATCTACTCATGATCCACCCTCCAGATGCGTTCCCAAATGAGAGAATTAGACCGTACTTCCAATTAATACTATCATTGTAGGCAAAAACACCAACAGCTGCTAACGTGTAAACTAGTGCCACAAAAACTTTGATTGCGTTACTTTTCACCAATGATATATGATTTATACTAGATAAAGCTACTAGTATTATAAAACCAACCCCAGCCTGAATAAAACCACCATACAGACCTATCATAAAAAAAACAACTATACTTAACCAAAAATGTTTGCCTGTAATTCTTTCAAGTATTTGTTTGCTGTTTTTTTGTGGTTTAAAGACCATATAGGCAACCACCAACACCATAACAACTCCTAATATTTTATTAAAAAGTTCTCCTTCAATTTTTACACCAGCTAATGAACCTAATATTGCACCCATAGTTGCAGGAATTGCCAAATAAATACTAAAAGAGTAGGAAGAGATTCCTTTGCTTTGAAAACCTTTGATAGCAAAGATGTTTTGGATAATTATAGCTATTCTATTGGTGCCATTGGCAATATTTGGAGGTAATCCTAAAAAAATTAATATGGGTAAAGTAAGAAGAGAACCACCACCAGCAACAACATTAATTATTCCAGCTATAAATCCTACAAGAATTAATAATAGATAGTCTTCCATATTTTAAGACATTTAAGTCATATAAATATACTATAATAATGAATAAATAGACTCTAAAATTATTCTATTAAAAAAAGTAGAAATGCTTTTACAAAATGAAAACCTTTTCTATATTTGCACCCGCTATACTTTATAGTAAAGCACGACCGGAGAAATGGCAGAGTGGTCGAATGCGGCAGTCTTGAAAACTGTTGACTGTAACAGGTCCGGGGGTTCGAATCCCTCTTTCTCCGCAAAAGGAAACCCACAACTAGTTTTGTGGGTTTTTTTGTTTTCAAAAATGTCGATTTTTTTTAAAATAAGAGATGGATTTTAATATTTTAAATATGAAAAAGTTATTTTTTATAGTAGTTTTAATAATGTCTATTGCAAACTTCTTGTATACGTTTGGATATCAAGGAGAACCAATGATTCAATTCGAGTTTTTATTTCGGATTTTAGTAAGTGTATTATTTGGTGGAATTTCAATAGTACAACTAATAAGAATCAAGAATCCTTAGTTATTATTTAATACTTTCAGCTTTTTTAACAAAAACCATACAATGTTGCCAAGGAAGGTTAGTTATATTTTTTTTGAGTTTAAAGCCAGCAGCTTCCATTTCTTTGATAGCTTGTTTTTCAGACATTTTGTGTATTTCTTTAATAGGAACACTAGAGTCTTCACTTCGGTATTCTATTAAGAATAACTCTCCATTCGGTTTTAAGGCTTTTTTTATTGAAATAATTATTTCTGCCGGAAAATTGAATTCATGATATACATCCACCATTAAAATTTTGTCAACTGAATTAGATGGTAAAAGAATACTTTTTTCAGTTCCAAGAATAGTTTCAATATTTTTGATTTTACCAGTTTCTTTTGTTTCTTCTATCACCATTAACATTTCTGGTTGAATGTCTACGGCATATACAAAGCCATTCTTAGTTAATGAGGCTATTTTGAATGTGTGGTATCCAGATCCAGCACCTATATCTGCAATAACGTCATTGGATTTAATTCTCATGTTTTTAATTAATTTAGAAACATTTTCCTCTTTTTCTCTTTCCGATCTTTCTAGCCAACTAATTCCTTCGTAACCCATTACATAAGCAATTTCTCTACCCATATACCATTTTCCAATTCCGTTATAATCTCCTCTTTTAAATGTGTAGTTATATTCAGTATTAGTGGTTTGCCCCAAAAATTTATTTGAAATTAGTAAAGCAATTAATAGAGATAAAAAAAGTATATTTTTTTTCATATGATTAAATTAATTTATTTAAACTTATAATCAAAGTAAAGTAAATAAATCAAGAAATTATCTACAGAAATTCATCTTATAAAATGTATTTTTGTTTTCTTTTACATATTCAATGAGAACAAAATCAATAAAAAAAAACAAGATCAACGTAGTAACTTTAGGGTGCTCCAAAAATATTTATGACTCAGAAGTTTTAATGGGCCAATTAAAAGCCAATGGAAAAGATGTTGTTCATGAAGATAATAATGATGAAGGGAATATTGTAGTAATCAATACCTGTGGCTTTATTGGAAAAGCAAAAGAAGAATCTGTAGATACTATTTTACATTATGTAGAAAAAAAAGAATTAGGAGATGTAGATAAGGTTTTTGTAACAGGTTGCTTAAGTGAGCGCTACAAACCAGATTTAGAAAAAGAAATTACTGATGTAGATCAGTACTTTGGCACTCACGATTTACCAAACCTTCTAAAAGTTCTTGGTGCAGATTATAAACATGAACTTATAGGAGAACGATTAACTACAACACCTAAACATTATGCTTATTTAAAAATAGCAGAAGGTTGCGATAGACCTTGTTCTTTTTGTGCTATTCCTTTAATGCGTGGAAAACACAAATCAACACCAATTGAGGATTTAGTAATTGAAGTAGAAAAATTAGCTGAGAAAGGTATCAAAGAAATCATGCTTATTGCTCAGGATTTAACCTATTATGGTTTAGATATTTATAAAAAAAGAGCACTTGCTTCACTTTTAAAAGCTTTAGTTAAAGTAGATGGAATAGAATGGATTCGGATGCATTATGCGTTCCCAACTGGTTTTCCAATGGATGTATTAGAGGTCATGAAAAATGAACCTAAAGTGTGTAATTATCTGGACATTCCTTTACAACATATTAATACAGAGATTTTAAAATCTATGAAGCGTGGTACTTCACACGAAAAAACAACTGCCTTAATTCATAAATTTAGAGAAGCAGTTCCTAATATGGCAATTAGAACTACCTTAATTGTTGGCTATCCTGGTGAAACAGAAGCACAATTTCAAGAATTAAAAGATTGGGTAGAGGAAATGCGGTTTGAACGCCTGGGAGCATTTGAGTACTCTCATGAAGAAAATACAGGTGCTTTTGTTCTAAAAGATGATGTTCCAGCAGATGTAAAGTTTAGACGTGTTAATGAAATCATGGAAGTTCAATCACAAATCTCTTGGGAAATTAATCAACAGAAAATAGGAAAAGTATTTACTTGTTTGTTTGATAGAAAAGAAGGAAATTATTTTTATGGGCGAACAGAATTTGATTCACCAGATATAGATAACGATGTGCTCGTAGATGCAAGAGAACATTATATAAAAATAGGTGAATTTATTCCTGTTAAAATATATGAGGCGGGAGATTTCGATTTATACGGTACTCCTGTAAAATAATTTTACAATTTATAACAGTAGTATCTTTTGTAAAATTCTAATTAACAGATACTTGTATTTTTTAGTTATTTCTTTATCTTTAAAGAAAACTAAAATAATGAATAAAAGAGAATTTTTAAAAAATGTATCTCTTGCAGCAGTTGGTCTTCCTTTAATTAATACTTCTTTTGCTAATACTCTGAAGACTTTTGAACATCTATCACCCAATC
Organism: Flavobacterium sp.; assembly: GCA_015665265.1. Lineage (GTDB taxonomy): Bacteria > Bacteroidota > Bacteroidia > Flavobacteriales > Flavobacteriaceae > Polaribacter. The sequence goes on along the minus strand of JADFAM010000001.1, from coordinate 1,372 downwards.
AAATAGCTTCTGAGGAAGATTTTTGGTTACAGGTTAGAAAAGATTATTCATTGAAACCCGATTATATTAATCTAGAAAGTGGTTACTATAATATCATTCCTAACCCTACATTAAATCACATGTTAGATCATGCTAGAATGGTAAACTATGAAGGATCTTATTACATGAGAACTGTTCAATGGGATAATAAAAAATCTATGGTTTCTAAATTGGCTAGAGTAGTAGGAACTAGTGATAAAAATTTAATTATAACAAGAAATACTACAGAATCATTAGACATGGTTATAAAGGGTATGGATTGGATAAAGGGAGATGAAGCGGTTTATGCCAAACAAGACTATGGTGCCATGCAAATGATGTTTGAGCAGATTTCGAAGCGGTATGGAACAAAAAATACAGTAGTTTCTATTCCTAATCATCCCGCCTCTGATGAAGAAATAGTCAGCATTTATGAAAATGTAATAACTCCTAAGACTAAGTTGTTAATGGTGTGTCATATGATTAATATTACTGGTCAAATACTACCTATTAAAAAGATCTGTGAAATGGCTCACAGGAAGGGGGTTCAGGTAATGGTTGATGGTGCACATTGTGTAGGACACTTTCAATTTAAAATTGATGATTTAGGTTGTGATTATTATGGTTCTAGTTTACATAAATGGTTAGCTGTTCCTCTAGGTACAGGAATGTTATATGTAGATGATAAACATATAGATAAACTTTGGCCTGTATTTGCAGAACATCACAGAGAACCAGGAGATATATCTAGATTAAATCATATTGGAACCCATCCTGTATATCATGATTTAAGTATAGAAAATGCAATAGAATATTATGATATGTTGGGTCCTGAGAGAAAAGAATCTAGACTTCGTTACTTACAAGAATATTGGTCTAAAAAAGCTAGAAATCATTCTAACATAATTGTGAATACCCCTAATGATTCCCTCAGGGCCTGTGGAATAGCAAATGTTGGCCTTAAAAATATGACTCCAAAGGAATTAGCAAAAAAGTTAATGAATGATTATAATATATTTACCGTTGCTATTAATTATGCTAACGTAAAAGGATGTAGAATTAGTCCTAATGTATTTACTACTACAGATGAATTGGATGTTTTTGTTAGAGCATTGAAGGAGCTAGCGGCTTAAAAAAAATTAATTTTTTTTGTGAAGCTAATATCTTACTATTTAAGTATTTTTCACATCAAATTATTTATAAACTATCTACTTAAAAATTGGGAGCTAATATTTTACTAGTTATAGGTACAGACTTGTTTTTTTACATAAAGTATTTTTTTAAAATATAATATCTACTCTTTTTTGAACTACTTTCTATAAAGTAATATTCTAGTTATCAATAATATTAGAAT
>JADFAM010000031.1 GCA_015665265.1 Flavobacterium sp. | reverse complement strand
TCAAGACGTTGGAGAAGTTCATGAAAGAATACTGCACAGTGCAGAGAATAAACGTAATAAATAAAATAAATAATAAATTTTTAAAATTAAATACTAAAACTTTAACAAATAATGTTTTGAATAAAATTAATTTTAGTAATAATTTAATAAATATAAAAAAAAATAAATAGATTATTAGTAGTTTTTACTAATTAATATAAAATAACATGATAAATAATACTAAAAAAATAAAATCATCACCAATCCCTATAAATAGGGAGTGAAAAATTTCAATAAATACGGGGATTGACAAGCTTTAATATTTATTATTTCTTTGTAAAAAAAAAGTTGCTATGAAGAAACTATTATTACTTATTTATTATTTTCTCTTGGGGGTTCTTTTACTTTTAATAAAAAATAGATTACCTCAAAGATTTAGTTTTATAAAACAATAATAAAATTTTCACCCCTTTTTGCTATGTCTAAAACCTCTATTATTAATTTAATAGAGGTTTTTTGTCTGGGCTATTTTTAATATTTTCTAACTGGAATATTCAATCAAGATCAATATTCTACTAATATTTTTGGGTTAAAAACTCCCTAAATTAAATAAGAGAAGTTTCCTAACATTTAAATTTAGGAATTAAATATTCTAAAATAAATGCAACAAAACAACATATTCCAATGGTAAGTAGATAGCCCTCTTCATCACTAATGCCCATATAATTATCCCCTAGATGGGATGTTGATAAAATAATCCCAGCAAATAATAAAAAGTAATAAAATATTTTCTTTAGAATTTTTATTATTACATCATTCATTTTCTTAATATTTTTTCCATTTTTCTTCCTTTTGCTAATTCATCAATTAACTTCTCCATTTGCCTACATCTTTTATACACTTCAAACTCATCATCAATTTCTTCAATTCGATACCCACAAACAACTCCTTTTATTAATTTTGCATTTGAATGTATTTTAGCTTTTTTAAAAAATGTTTTAAAAGTAACTTTATTTTCAATTAGTGTTTGTAATTTTTTTTCATCAAAACCAGTTAGCCATTCTATTAGTTGGTTAAGTTCTTCTTTTGTTCTCCCATTCTTCTGTATTCTGTTCAAGTAAAGTGGATATATGGAAGAAAAAATTAAATTACCAACTTTTTCATTTTTTTCAGCTGTCACTTTCATAATTATATGATTTTAAGGTGATTGTTGTATTAAAAATAAGGTCTTTTAATTATAACTGCTAATCGCCACCCCAACTATCTTGAAAAAAAATACCTACGCCTAATTCAGCCCATAGATATAGTAAAAATAGAATTATAATTGTATAGATTATATATTTTCTTTTTTTCATAACTACAATTTACAAAATTTTAGTAATACTTAAATTATCTGAAAAAGAGATGCCTATGGTTTAAATATGGCTATTAAAAATGTTACTAAAATTTTTAAAACTATTGTAACTTTGTAAAAAAAATAAGTATGTTAATCTCAGCTTTTAAACAAACACTTCGTGAATTAGATACATTAAAGTTTCAACTCCCTAATGGTGAGTATGTGCCAGCGCATTTTCATATCACAGAAGTAGGAAATATAACTCGGAACTTTATAGATTGTGGAGGTGTGCAGCGGCAAGAAAACAAACTCAACTTACAACTTTGGGTGGCTTCTGATACAGACCACCGTCTAGATCCTACTAATTTATTAAACATACTGCAATTGGCGGAAAAACAGTTAGGCAACTCAAATGTGGAAGTAGAGGTCGAATACCAACAAAGTACCATTGGGCGTTATAAATTAGCTTTTAACGGAGCTGTATTTCAACTTATTAATACTCAAACGGCTTGCCTAGCACCCAACCAATGTGGCATCCCACAAGAAAAACCTCGTGTTCGTGTTACAGCAAGTGGCTTAAGCTGCAATCCTAACTCCGGTTGTTGTTAAGCTATACCGCACACCTACTTAGTTTTAACCAACAAAAAAGCCTCACATTTCTGTGAAGCTAGTACATCTGTATAACAGCGTATAGCTTATGGTCTTAACCATAAGCTATACTTGATAATAACATTAATGCTATTGCTAATCTTATTAACATACTGGGTATGTTGCTTCAACCCAGTCTTGTCTGATTAAAGATAGCTTGGGTCTCTAAATAAAAAACCAACTAGCATCTATCATTTTAGTTACAAGCTGCTATTGATCCTGTAGTAAAATCAGGACCACTTGTAGTCCCAACTACAAAGTTAGTAACATCTGTGTTATCGCTTAATTTAACTAATGAAACTGTATTAGCAGGAATAGTAAATCCACCATTACTAGTACCGTTCAGAGTCCATGTTACACTTTGGTCTGTAGAAGTTCCGTTAGATACCAATAATACATCTGAAGTTGTACCATCTACATTCATTACTAATTGAACGTTATATTCACCTGATACAATTAATTCGGGCATAACAGTTGTAATACCGTGAACTGAACCTACTTCCGTTTCACATAGCGTTAACATTTCTTGTTGAACATAAGCATATCTAGGAACAGTAGTTACATAATTGTTACTTGGACATGGTGCACAATCAACTTCTTCCCAGTTAAAAGTAAAGTTAAAGTTAGTGATGTCTTCAACAACAGCATCTCCTGTTACTTCGTAAACACAACCAATTGACTTTCCGTTTTCAATACAAATTTCTCTAAAAAAAGTATTTGTAGGGCCTGAAATACGGTCACAAATAGTAAACTTAAATTCTACACAAGCACCGGTAATAGATTTATCATTGTCTGAGAAATAAAATGTTAATAGTTTATCTTTTTGTAAATCATTAAATTGAGTCATACCTGACCAACCACTAAGTGAACCATCTGCATATTTAACTTGATGTTGTACATATACAAAATTACTAAAGAAGGTATTTCTAATTTCATCTGATAACTTAACTCCAACGATTAAACGTCCAGACTCAGCTTGCATGTCAAAGTTTACTACGTTTTCACCAGCAGTTGGGTTTTCCTTGATAAACTGAGGTGAATTATCATTATCATAGAAATTTACGTTAGGGTGTCTACCTCTTTGTGCGTCTATCCATTCCCAAGGCATGTCAGCTTGATCATCAATCCAAAGATATTCTTCAGTAGATATTTGGTTATAGGACTTAGCATATGCTTTAAATTCATTCATGCCTAAGGCTACATCTTCCAATACAAAACCAGATGCACCAGAACCGTCGTCTACCATGGTATACTCCTCTGACACTTCGTAAGGAGCCCCAATAGTTCCAACATGATCTGCAGTAATTTCTATTGTGTTGATAAAATCTAATACAGACCCTGGTCTGTTTACGTCTCTTGACGCATCATTGTTTCCACTTTCTATTAAAGCCATAATAGAGGTTGTTTCAAAAGTGCTTGGTGAGTCATCTAGTGCTTCTTCTTTGTCACACGATATGACTAATCCTAGTCCTACTAATAATACTAATACTTTTTTCATTGTTCAATTGTTTTTTTATTTTTTGTCTACTCTATTAGGTTTTCGACTACCCCTTTTTATATAATTTTCACAAAACTAATTTGATTAGTAGTAGCAGTCAATCGCCTTAAATAATGAAATTTTAATTTCCCCAAAAAAAAGGAGTAAGAGGCTTCCTAATAGGTCTATTAAATAAAAAAAAGAAGTGCCATTACAGCTCTTTTTTTTAGGCTAGTAAACACATTTTCAGTTAAGTATATAAGTTTGATTATTAACCATAAATATGGAGTAAATAACTTCACTAATTATAGGGAATGGTTTGTTTTTATTAGTAGAAGTTTTTTGGATGAAAAAAAATACTACGAAAAAACAACTAAAAATTATGGTTAAATATTCAAAAAAAGTATGTCAATAAAATAATGTTTGGTATAATTAAAAAGGGGATAAATGAAGATAAAATACTATAGGTAATTAAATTACCAAAAGATAATTAGAATCTAAAAAATATTGTCTTAAAAAAGGAACTAAATAAAAAATGATAAAGAGTTTTATAACCAAGCTATAGAAAGCTATGGAACATTTATCTATAAATGGACGTTACCCTATTTACGTGGTATGAGTTTATTAAAAAAATTAACTGTAAAAATTTTAATTATCGTATTTCATTAGTTCCTTACTAATTAATTTGAGTAGTTCCTCTCCTTTAATTAACACTCTATTAGAATATGCAACTGATCCCTGACGGTCTAACATCTTCTTATCTAGTAATAACTGTAGTTTATAATCTTTTTGAAGTTTTACAACATCTAATACCTGCCATTTTTTTGGTGGATACTTCGCATAGATAGTATCACTATACCAATCATTGTCTTTTCTAATAGACTTATTTATTGGTTTAAAATGTTTTTCAAAATATGGCCAAAGAGAATTAGCAAAATTTGTTTGACCTTGAGAGACTCTTCCTACATCTACTAAATTTTGGATATGAACTTGATAAAAATCTGTGACCCTAAGCCTTATACTATCATTAGATATGATATCTAAACCAATAGATTTTATAGATTCTAAAGCACTTGTTTTTGGATATATCTGATAATGCTGTGTAGTTCTATAAAAGTGGTAGGAAAGAGAATCGTTATAAGGAATATTTTGAAAGAAAAAATCTTGTAAATAGATAGAACTCTGTATGTCTAAAATATTTAATTTCTCATCAGATTTAGCCTCTTTTAGGGTCTCTGTTATGTCACTTTTTAATTCTTTAAGATGTTTAATCTCTACTATCTTTCTTTTTTTATTTTCATTCCAATTATTTATAACAAATGACAAGGAAATCCCTAAAAAGATAACAAGAAATTCTAAACTATACTTTATAAGTTTCTTTTTCATTATTAAATATAACTATTTTAAGTGAATTAGAAATAGCTGAATTAAAGATAGAAGATATGCCTATGGTTTGAATATTTAATCTATTGGAGGAGGCGGAGGAGGAAGGTCACTATCATTTATTGTATACATTATTTTTGCCTCTGCTTTATCTAATGTTAAAGAATCAAGATATAATATTTCAGCTCTGTAAATTTTAACAACAACTTTATCGCTCGGTTTAATTATAAATTCTCTTATTTCATTTTCAATAGATTCAACTCTAATTTTAAATTCAACTAATCCGATATTTTCTATCAAAGCATATGAATACTCCTTATCAGCATAAGGGTTAATTGTTGCATCTTGCCCCTTACCCTTACCAATCATACACATATTTTGACCGTTTGTTAATTCAAAAGTTTGCCCCAAAGAAACAAGTGGAATAAACAGTAATAATAAAATTAGTTTTTTCATATCTCAAATATAAGAAATGAAACCCTAACCTATTTAAGAGGATTAGAAATAGCAGAATTGAAAGAAGAGGATATGCCTATGGTTTAGTTTAAATACTATTTTTTTAAAAAATTCATCAAAGCATAAGTCGATATACAAAGAAGACCAAATATCATTAACAAATTTCCTTGAATAATCCCTATCCCTGTATGTGTGAATTTCATTAGACATCCTATTGAAAACAGAAAAAGACCTGCATATTTAATTTTGGAAATCATATCAAGAAATTTAAAAAAGGTTTAGGATTTATATCTAAATATATTTCTCCAAGTTTTGAGTTCACACTTATAGAATTTAATTAGTATTTCTTTGATTAAGTCAGTATAGTTTTTCATAAAATCAAATATAAGAAATGTAAGTTTAACCTACTTAAGAGGTATCGGATATAGCTAGATTTTAAACAACCTGAATACTACACTTAGATTGTTTTTCATTTACGTTAAAAAGCACCTACCAACTATATTAGAAGTTAAACTCTCCCCAAAAAAAGGGATTAGAAAATTTCATTATTTAGAGGGATTGACAGATATTAATAATTAGTTTTCCTTTACAACAAATATAAAAACTATGTATTATGATTAAAGAAGCATTAAAAACAGTATTAGAAAAACAACAAGAAATCGAGAGCATAGCTTGGGAAGTTGTAGAACAAGCAAGTGAGCAAGTATTAGAATCTAACGGAATTGAAAGTTATGATGAGGTTATAACTAAAATTGTAGAAGATTACGCTTTTGAGAATGACTTTAGCCAAGAGGAAGAGAGAGAACTTTGTAATCAAGTAGGATTATAGACTATAAATAAGATATAATATGAAAAGTAAAAGCACGGCAACAATTTTAACATTCTTTACTGGTATGTTTGGAGTTCATAGGTTTTATTTAGGTCAAAAACTATGGGGGATAATATACGCACTTTCTTTTGGTATATGTGGGGTATTTATAATAGATGGGATACTTTGGCTATTAGGTAGTCAAGAAAACTTTGACAAGAAGTATAATTCACAAGCCATTCAACGAGAGCAATCCAAAACTCAAAAGGCTATGCTTAACGAACTAAGAAAAGCAAACGCAAAATAGTAATAGTAACAAATTTTCATTATTAACCTCAACCATTAATTTAGTAAAGGTTTTTTATCGGACTTATTTCTAAATTTTCTAACTCAGTTTATCGATTTTAAGTGAAAAGATATTTGACTATTTGAGGTATTGGATATATTTTGATTACTGAAGTATTTGATACTACCTAATTTACTTTTTCATCGAACCTCCATAAGCAAAAGCAAATATCAACTATATTAGTAATTACTCTCTCCTTATAAATAGGGAGTTAACACTCCCCATAAAGAGGAGGTGAAATTTCATTGTTAATAGGGATTGACAAGCTTTAGTAATTAGCAGTTCTTTGTAAAAAAAACTGCTATGAGAAAACTACTATTACTATTGTTGATTTCAGGCATGAATAGCTGTGAAATTAAACCTAAACCTTGTAATCCAGAATGTTGGAAAATTACAGAACTAAACATAAGTAAAGAAACAGGTTCTTTAGAGATTACCCACGAAAACTGTTGTAAAAAACATCTTACTTTCACTACCAGTGTTTATAATAAGAAGAATTATTATTTGTATAAGGTAGGAGATATTCATTGCGAGGATAACTTTCCTAACAAAATAAAAGGTAATCCTCATCCACCTTCAGAAGTATTAACAATAATTGAATAATTACTATAAAAAATAGAATTTCATCTTATAGTGTTTCTTGGTGTTAACTCTTTGTCTTTCAAGATATTTTCTAGCTCGTTTATCGATTTTAAGTGATGAGATTGTTTTATCCCCCTACTCTTTCTATGTTTTAACCAACAAAAAAGCCTCACATTTCTGTGAAGCTTTAAGTGAGCCCGATAGGATTCGAACCTATGACCGCCTCCTTAGAAGGGAGGTGCTCTATCCAGCTGAGCTACGAGCCCGTAGTTTTTATGTTTCTACGAAAACATCACTTTTACTTTGTCGGGGTGGCAGGATTCGAACCTGCGACCTCCTCGTCCCAAACGAGGCGCGATGACCGGGCTACGCTACACCCCGAGTAGCAATTGTTGCGGAGAGTGTGGGATTCGAACCCACGCGACAGTTACCCGTCGACAGTTTAGCAAACTGCTCCATTAACCACTCTGGCAACTCTCCGTAGAACTAACAATGTTAGTAAAAAATTGCGAGTGCAAATGTAACATACCAAAAACAATATTGCAAGGTTTTTTATACTTTTTGCAATAAAATTAATCGGGGTATTCTACACGCACATGATAGATATTCATTAATTTTCTTTTGATTACTTTTTTTATTTTTTCAATCTCACTAAAAGTAATATCAGAATTAATAAATTGATTATCTAACTTTTGTTTTTCTACGATCTTATCTATTAAATTGTCTATAGACTGGGCTGTAGGTTGTTGCAAACTTTTTGAAGCTGCCTCAGCTGCATCACAAATCATTAAGATAGCTGTTTCTTTAGAAAATGGAATAGGTCCTTTATATTGAAATTTTTCAATAACTACCTCCTCTTCCGGACTTTTTTCTTTTTCTTTAACATAAAAATAATAGACCAAACTAGTTCCGTGATGTGTTCTAATAAAATCTATAATCCTATCTGGTAATCTATTTTGTTTTGCTAATTCTATACCTTTAATAACATGATCCGTAATAATTTTTGCACTATCTGTCGGAGATAAATCATTATGCGGATTTACACCAGTAGACTGGTTCTCTATAAAATACATTGGATTTAATATTTTTCCAATATCATGGTATAAAGCCCCTGTTCTAACCAACATAGAATTTGCACCAATTTCATTAGCAGCAGCTTCAGCCAAATTTGCAACCTGCATAGAATGCTGAAAAGTTCCAGGTGCTTTTTCGTTTAGCTCTTTAAGAAGTTTAGTATTTGTACTAGACAGTTCTAGCAAGGTAACATCTGAGACCAATCCAAATATTTTTTCATAAGCATAAATAAAGAATACCGAAAGAAAGGACAGCAACCCATTGGCTCCAAACATCATTAAATATTCCCAATTAATTTGAGACGCATTTCCTTCTTTAATTATGGAAAAAGAGAGGTAGGTTATCATATAAATAAGGGTTATTTGACCTATGGAAATAAACAGATTAGCCCTTTTATGTAATTCTGAAACGGTTAAAATTGTAACGATACCAGCTATAATATGTAAATAAATAAACTCAAAACTATCTGGTACTATAAAACCAAGAAGTAATACAGTTAAAACATGAGTAAATAACCCTAGCCTAGCATCAAAAAAAGCTTTCAAAATGATGGGTAAAATGCTTAATGGCACTACATATAAATAGTTAGAATTAAACTTTATGACGATAGTTTGAATTAGAATCATAAAAGAGACATTAAAAAATATGAATGTCACTTTGGTATTATTCTCAAAAATTTCATTTCGATATTTATGCAGAAATAACAACAACATTAATAGTGCTAGAGATACTAACATGGTATATCCTAACACTATCCAGTAGTAATTAGCACTCGTCCAAAGTATTGATTCTGACAGACCTTTTAATGAATATAAAATGGCTAATTTTTTACCCTCAACTATATCTCCTTTCAAAATAATAAGTTCTCCAAATGAGACTTTCCCTCTAGTTAAAGAAATTTCATTGACATATTCATCAATAACTTTTTGCGTAAACTCATTATCATAGGATACGTTTGGCTTGATAACCTCTGAAAGTATTGTTAAATTTATATTCTGAGAATAATTATAGGGTTGGTCGCCTAAACTATTTTTAATTAGCTCAAAAATACCCTTAGAATCTAGTAGATTATTATAAATAACATCTTGAACAGAATTATCTACCTTTAAAGCTATGAGAGTATTTTTATCAGAAACAATTCCTAGACTAGTGGCCTCTATAAAACCTTTGGTGTAAATAGAATCTATAATAGCGCTTCCTTGAGCTGCAATAGTCTCTAAATCATACCCATTTAATGAATCATTAACCTGTAGTAATGAAGTTCTTAATTGATAGGCCTCCTTTACTTCTTTAACAATATTTTTATTGTATAGAAAATAAAGCTTAGAGGTTACCTCAATTAATTTTATTTCCTCATTAATCTCGTCTTCGGTCTTATCTATTGCAAAATCAAAAGGAGCATATAAATTATCATATTGCCAAGGTTTACCCTTTGTAAACTCATATTTAAATTGTCCTCCTTTAGGAAATAGATATACAATTGCAAATGCTGTAATTAAAAAAAGAATAACTTTATAAATGGCAGCGTTATGCTTGTATAATTTGTTTACAGTTTTACTCATAGGTATTTCATATATACACAAACTTAACTTAAAAAAATGGAGGTCAAAAATTCAAACGATAGTTTCCTAATAAATTTGATTTAAAATAGTTAGTTTTGTTAGATAAACCAAGTATAAAATTATTGAAAATGAAAACCAAAGAAGTTGTAATTGTTTCTGTTGCTAGAACTCCAATTGGTAGTTTTATGGGGAGTCTATCTAAGATTGCAGCACCAAAATTAGGGGCAATCGCAATTAAAGGAGCTCTTGATAAAATTAATTTAAATCCTAATCTTATCGATGAAGTTTTCATGGGAAATGTTGTTTCTGCAGGAGTTGGTCAGGCTCCCGCTAGACAAGCAGCTATTTTTGCTGGTATTCCAGATACTGTTCCGTGTACAACAATCAATAAGGTTTGTTCCTCCGGTATGAAATCAGTAATGTTAGCTGCTCAAAGTATTTATCTTGGTGATGCAGAAATTGTTGTTGCTGGCGGAATGGAAAATATGAGTTTAATTCCTCACTACCTTCATGGAAGACAAGGAACTAAGTTTGGACCAACTACTTTAGAAGATGGTATGCAAAAAGATGGTTTGGTAGATGCTTATGAAAAAGTAGCTATGGGAGTCTGTGCAGATGCATGTGCAACTAAATATGGTTTTTCTAGAGAAGATCAAGATGCGTATGCAATACAATCTTACCAGCGATCTTCTGAGGCCTGGAAATTAGGAAAATTCTCTGATGAAATTATTCCTGTAGAAATACCTCAACGAAAAAGCACTCCAATTCTTATGACAGAAGACGAGGAATATAAAAATGTTAAGATGGAGAAAATTCCATCTTTACGAGCTGCTTTTACAAAAGATGGAACGGTAACTGCCGCAAACGCCTCTTCAATTAATGATGGTGGTGCAGCTCTAATTTTAATGTCTGCTGAAAAAGCATTAGAATTAAAAGTTACACCTATAGCTAAGATTAAAAGTTTTGCAGATGCAGCTCATGAACCTGAGTGGTTTACTACAGCACCCTCTAAAGCAATTCCAAAAGCTTTAAGTAAAGCTAATATTACTATTGACGATGTGGATTATTTTGAATTAAATGAAGCGTTTTCTGTAGTTGGACTGGCAAATATGAAAATATTAAATCTTAAAAATGAGTGCGTTAACGTAAATGGTGGAGCTGTTTCGCTTGGACATCCCTTAGGAGTATCTGGAGCTAGAATTATTATAGCACTTACCTCTATTTTAAAGCAACATAATGCAAAAATTGGTGCTGCTGGTATTTGCAATGGAGGCGGTGGTGCTAGTGCCATGATTATTGAATCAATTTAAACTAAAAAATATGCTCTACGGCATTTGTAATTTAAGTATTGTTCCTCTTCGAATTGAGGCTAGTGATGCATCAGAAATGGTTTCACAAGTTCTTTTTGGAGAAGACTTTCTTATACTTGAAAAGGAAAAGAAGTGGAGTAAAATTCGTCTCAGTTTTGATGGGTATGAGGGATATATAGACAATAAACAATATTTACAAATAGATGAGGAAACCTTTGATAAGTTAGCAGACTCTGCAAATTATTATTCTTCAGAAATAATTGATTTTGTAACCAATAAAAAAAATCACCTAAGTACAATTGCTATTGGATCTAGACTTCCTTTTTATAAAAACCAACACTTAATAGTGGGCTCTGAAGACTATTATTATGATGGAAATGTGTATTCTGAAAAATTAGATAAATATGAACTCATTC
>JADFAM010000074.1:9508-12609 GCA_015665265.1 Flavobacterium sp. | reverse complement strand
TACATCAATTTTTTGTGTGGCTAAAAATTGAGCAAATTCTTTATGTAATGATTCTAGTTGTTCTTTTGTAAGCTGTCTATATTTCATAATTAGCTTAAATAAAAAAACCGCCCTTAAAGGGCGGTTTAAACATTAAATGTTGTTTATTTCTCAGCGACAACTTCAAAGTTGATATCTACAACAACTTCTCTGTGCAATCTAACTGATGCTTGGTATTTACCTAATCTTTTTACTGAACCACCAACAACTTTAATAAACTTTTTATCTATAGTAGTTCCAGATTTAGCAATTGATTCTGCTAAATTAATGTTGTTCACTGAGCCAAATAATTTGTCTCCTGTTCCAACTTTTGAGGCAATTTTAATATCTAAACCTTTAATTGTTTCAGCAATAGCATTTGCGTCTTCAATTAATTTAGCTTCTTTATATGCTCTTTGTTTTACATTTTCAGCTAATACTTTCTTCGCAGAAGAAGTAGCTAAAATTGCATGTCCATGAGGAATTAAATAATTTCTACCATAACCATTCTTAACAGTTACAACATCATCTTTAAATCCTAAATTTTCTACGTCTTGTTTTAAAATCAGTTCCATAATTCTACTTCTTTAATTATTTCAACATATCTCCAACGTAAGGCATTAATGCCAAGTGACGAGCTCTTTTAATAGCTTGTGCAACTTTACGTTGATATTTTAATGATGTTCCTGTTAAACGTCTTGGTAAGATCTTACCCTGTTCGTTAACTAAATACATTAAGAAGTTAGCATCTTTATAATCGATGTATTTAAAACCGTTCTTTTTAAAACGACAATATTTTGCTTCTTTTTTTGTCTCAATGTCAAGAGGAGTAAGATACCTTACTTCACCTTGCTTGTTTCCTTTTGCTTGTTGTTCTATTGATGATGCCATATCTTATTTTTTAGTAGATTTAACACGTTCTCTTCTTTTTTCAGCCCAAGCTTCAGCATGCTTATCTAACCTTACAGTTAGGTATCGCATAACGCTGTCATCTCTTCTGAATTCTAATTCAAACGATGAAATTGCCTCACCAGCAACCTTGTAATCGAGTAAGTGGTAAAAACCACTTTTTTTCTTTTGGATTGGATACGCTAATTTTTTTAAGCCCCAATCTTCTTTAGAAATCATTTCGGCACCTCTAGAAACCAAATAGTCCTCAAACTTTTGTACTGTCTCCTTTATCTGAGTATCAGATAAAACGGGATTCAAAATGAAAACAGTTTCGTAATGATTCATAATAGTTATTTATTGTTTAATTTAAGGCTGCAAATATAGTGACTTTTGTTTATTAAAACAACACATCTTTTTCAATAAAATCAAACTATTTTTTTAATGAATTTAGGTAGAAAAATATAACTAGTTTGAGTAGATAAAAAGATATATTAAATCTAATAGGCATCAACATCAATTATAAACCTTATAGGTCTAAAATCTGATATTGATTGAAATGAATTTTTTACCTTAAAAATCTCATGTTTAGTTTTTACAATAGATTGCTTAGGTGGAATTTTTATCATTACATTTTTTATATACTGATTTCTAATTCTTGAGACTGCTGGAGAAGATGGTCCTAAAACATTTTCACAAAAAACATTTTGTAGGGCTCTTACCAACCAATTAACACCTGTTTCTGTTTTCTGATAATCTTTATGTTTTAAAGTAATTTTTACAAGACGATAATATGGTGGATAATGATATTGCCAACGGTCTTGTAATTGTTCTTTATACATGGTTGCATAGTCTGTTGAGGAAACTTGTTGTAAGATTTGGTGGTATGGGTTATAGGTTTGTATCAATACTTTTCCTTGTTTTTTTGATCGTCCTGACCTACCAGATACTTGAACCATTAATTGAAAAGCACGCTCGTGTGCTCTAAAATCAGGAAAATTTAACATCATATCAGCATTTAAAATTCCTACTAAAGAAACATTCTCAAAATCTAATCCTTTAGACAGCATTTGGGTTCCTACCAAAATATCAATTTCTTTCGCTTCAAAAGCACCAATAATTTTTTGATAACCATATTTTCCTCTAGTAGTATCTAAATCCATCCTTCCGATTGAATAATCAGGAAATAATTTTTTTAATTCTAATTCAATTTGTTCAGTTCCAAAACCTTTAGTGCTTAAGTTATTACTTCCGCAAGCACCACAACTATTTGGCATTGCACGCAAATAATTACAATAATGACATTTTAATTCGTGCTTAAATTTATGAAACGTTAAACTAACGTCACAATTTGGGCATTGCGGTGAAACACCACAAGTAGAACACTCTACAATAGGAGAAAATCCACGACGGTTTTGAAATAAAATTATCTGTTTATTCTCCTTTAATTCCTCTTGAATTTGCTTCAATAACGTATCCGAAAAATGACCAGTCATTTCTCTTTTACGTTGCTTTTCTTTGATGTCTACTAGCTCAATTTTAGGCAATTTAACATCTCCAAAACGCCTATTTAACTCAACTAGTCCATATTTATTTTCTGATGCGTTAAAATAGGTTTCTAAAGAAGGTGTAGCGGAACCTAATAGAATTTTTCCTTGATGTAAATGAGACAATACTATAGCTGCATCACGGGCATTGTACCTAGGTGAAGGGTCAAATTGTTTGTAAGAAGTTTCATGCTCCTCATCAACCACCACTATCCCTAAATTATTAAAAGGTAAAAAAATTGAAGAACGAGCTCCTAAAATAATTTGGGCTTTGGGTTTATTTTCTAGAACATTATTCCACACCTCTACTCTTTCATTCATTGAGTATTTTGAGTGAAATACTGAGATTTGATTTCCAAAATAGTTTTGTAATCTTGATATAATTTGAGTAGTTAAGGCTATTTCTGGTAATAAAAACAAGGCTTGTTTTCCAGAGTCTAAAGTTTCTTGAATAAGTTTAGTATATACTTCTGTTTTACCTGAACTTGTAATACCATGTAATAAAATTACATCTTTTGTCGTAAAAGAAGTTTTAATTTCTTTGAGCGCTTGTTTTTGGTAATCATTTAATTTTTTTAAAGCACTCGTTTCTCCATTATATGAAATCCTATCAGTTTTAATAAAATAAAACTCTAACACTCCTTTTAC
>JADFAM010000074.1:0-9498 GCA_015665265.1 Flavobacterium sp. | reverse complement strand
ATATTAGATTTTTGAGGAGAAAATGAAATAGAATTATCAATAAGGTTAATGAAAACTTGAGCCAATTTGTCTACATTGGCTTCAACCATCATCCTAGGATCATGACATTCAATTAAAACTTGAATTTTTTTATTATTTTTGAAACTTTTTCTAAATCTTTAACCTTAATTGGTTTTTTAGAAGCTGATAATTGGAAAAAAGTCATTATAACTTCCCTTTGCTTTGCAGCTCTAGACAGTTCATTCATCAATAATTCTAAAGAATTTTCTGAATTGTAATTATTACTTAAACGAACATATTTTATTAATTTAGGTTTATATTGTTCATAAATTTCTTCTTTAATATAAACTGCAGATTTTTGAATTAACTCATTAATAATTGGTAATACTTTCTTTTTCCCAAGAATATCAACTACCTGGTGAATTGTTAATTGAGATTGATGTTGTAAAGCTTCATAAATAAGAAATTCTTCATCATTTAATATATCTTTATTGTCAAATGATTCATTTTTAAAAATAATAGTTTCACTTTCTAATAAAAAAGCAGAAGGTAATGCAGCCCTGTACACATCTCCCAAGCCACACATGTAATAGGTGGAAACCCATTCCCAATGTTTTAATTGATGTTCTGTTACTATGGGTTTGTCGTCTAAAATTTGAAGAATTTCTTTAGCATCATAAGTCTCTGGTGGTATTTGATGCAATTTAAAAACCAATCCAGTATACATTTTGGTCTTCCCAAAAGATACAGCAACTCGCATTCCTTTTTTAAGAAATTTGTATTCAGATTGTGTCACAGAATACGTAAAAGTTTTCTGAATAGGAATGGGTAAAATAACATCTATAAAATGTCCTGACACTTAAATTATTAATTTTAATCGTTAAGCATTGCACTTAAGGAATGAATTACTATTAGGATTGAAAGCTCTTTTTATACTTGACCAACAGTTTCCTCAAAACTACTGAATTTTTAGTACATTGTGTTTAGAATAATAAATGGATTTATGACAAGCAATGAATGGAAATCTAAAGGTAATTTTATACAAGTAAATAACAATCGTTTGTTTGTTATTGATACTAATAATGATAGTAATACATCTCAAAAATCTATGGTAATTCTTCATGGATACCCTACTTCTTCGTTTGATTACTATAAAGTATTACCTGAATTATCTAAAAACTACAGATTAATTTTACATGATCACCTTGGTTTTGGTTTTTCTGATAAACCAAAAGATGTTAATTATTCATTAGTTACACAAGCAGATATCGCCTTAGAATTATGGCGTCAGTTAGGTTTAAAAAAAATATACTTATTTGCACATGACTACGGAACATCGGTGGCTACTGAAATTATAGCTCGCTACAATGCAAATGAATTGGACATAGAAATCGAACAGTTAATTTTAACTAATGGTAGTATTCACATTGAATTATCTCAATTAAGAACTATTCAAAAACTTCTAAAACATAAATTTTTGGGGAAGTATGTTGCTAAACTCACCAATTTTCCCATTTTCAGAAAAAACATGAAAAACATTTATTTTGACAGCTCTAAAGTAACAGATAATGAGCTTAAAGAAATGTGGAAGTTAATCGAGTTAAATGGTGGAAGAAAAATTATTCATAAACTAACTCAATATATTAATGAACGTTACACATACTGGGATCGGTGGATTGGTGCGTTAAAGGAAACTCAAATACCCACCAAGATTATTTGGGCTAAAAACGATCCTATTGCAGTTCCTGCTATTGCTAAATTAATCGGAAAAGAAATTCCAAATAATACATTATTTTGGATGGAAAATACAGGGCATTTTTTAATGCTAGAGAACCCTAAGGGATTTATGAAATTAATACTAAAATAACTCTTAAATAAAAAAAATAGCAATTGTATTTCTTTTAATTTTCTTTAAATCTAATGCCAAGGATTTTAGTGTCATTGAGAAAAATAGATTTGAGACGACAGAAGATTATAAAAAAGCAGAACCTGAAATTTAAAAACCCGCTGACTACCTTCTAAGAACCCCAACAAAACCGTATCTAAGAATTGATAACAGTTTTGCTTTAGAATCAGCTCTTATATCTTATCCTAAACTGTCAAAAAAGAAGATTTACAAAAAAGCATATGGAGCATTAGCAAAATATTGTGCTGATGAAAAAAACAATTTAAAACCCAGTAAAACTTTAAAGAAACTTATTGAAACTATGGGAAAAACTTAGGTATTCAACTTAGAAGCCTTTCTTGTTCCTTCGTACAATTCATACTTCACAAACTTACAATCTAAATCAGCATTTTTTAGTTCTATACGCTTAGATGTCCTTAGTCCTACATGTTTTAAAGCTTGCATATCTGAAGTGATCATCCAAGCTGTAGAGTTTGGATAATTGTGTTTTAAAGTATCTCCAACTTTTTTATAGAACTCATTTACGTCTATATTTAAACGCTCCCCATAAGGTGGATTAAATAAAATAGTAGTGTTGCCAAAAACCTCTTTGGTAGAATTGAAAAAATTAACGTGGTGAACCCCTATAAACTCATCTAAATTGGCATTGATAATATTTTGTTTTGCTTTTGATACTGCTGAGGGGGCTTTATCAAATCCCATAATTTTAAAATGAGAATTTGTAATTTTTTTAAGAAGTGCATCTTGTATGGTAAAATAAAGATCTTCATCATAATTTTTCCAACGTTCAAAAGCAAATTGTTTTCTATTAATATTTGCAGGAATTTTACAAGCTATCATGCAAGCTTCTATTAATATAGTTCCAGAGCCACACATAGGATCTATGAAGTTTTCATCACCTGTATAACCAGAAAGTAAGACTAAACCAGCTGCTAAAACTTCATTAATGGGAGCTATATTGGTAGCACTCCTATAGCCTCTTTTATGTAATGAATCTCCCGAAGAATCTAAAGATATAGTACACCAATCTTTCTGTATATGAACATGAATTTTAACATCAGGGTAGTCTAAATCTACATTAGGTCTTTTACTGTATTTATGCCTATAATAATCTGCAACTGCATCTTTAGATTTTAAGGCAATATAATGAGAGTTACTGGTAAAATTTTTTGAATTAACTACAGCTCCAATTGCAAAAGTCCCCTCAACATCTAAATATTTCTCCCATTTAATTTTTTGAATGGCCTCATACAAATCTTCCTCATCGTAAACTTTACAAGTTCTAATAGGTTTTAAAATACGAATTGCTGTTCTTAAGGCTATATTAGCTTTATATAAAAAACCTTGGTCACCTCTAAAAGTAACACTTCTTATACCTTCTTTAATATCTTGGGCACCAAGTTTCTTTAGTTCTTCAGCTAAAACACCTTCCAAACCCTTAAGCGTTGTGGCCGTCATTTTAAAATTAGTATTCATGTTTCCTAGGTTAGGCTGCAAAAATACACTTTAATAACTCTTTTTTAATATAAGAAATTAGAAAAAAATAAATTCATTTATATTCCTGATCTAAAACATTATTTCTGAAAGAAAAGTTTATTTTTGTACTCATTATTTTTATATGAATAAATCAGATTGGTTTACAGATTGGTTTAATACCTCTTATTATCATACACTTTACAAAGACAGAAATGATAAAGATGCCCAATTATTCATTAGAAATATTATTGATTTTTTAAATATCCCATCATCTTCTCATCTACTAGACTTGCCTTGTGGTAAAGGGAGACATTCAATTTATTTAAATTCCCTTGGCTATAAAGTAACTGGCGCAGATTTGTCTAAAAACAGTATACAAGCAGCCAAAAAACACGAAAACAGCTCACTGGATTTTATGTTGAAAGATATGAGAAAACCTTTTGATATTAAATATGATGCGGTCTTTAATCTTTTTACAAGTTTTGGATATTTTGACAATGACAAAGATGATATGTTAGTGCTAAAAAACATACATAATGGCTTACATAAAAATGGGTTATTAGTTCTTGATTTTTTAAATGTTATAAATGTTGAAAAAAAATTAGTAACCAAAGAAATTAAAATTGTTGATGATATTACATTTAATTTACAACGAGAAATTAAAGATGGTTTTCTTTTAAAGCATATTACATTTACAGACAAAGGAGTAAACCATTCATTTTCAGAAAGGGTTAAATATCTTACTCTTGAAAAGTTTGAATCGTATTTTTCAGAGGCTGGATTAAAAATTAATCATATTTTTGGTGATTATCATTTATCTAAATTCAATAAAGACACCTCTGAAAGGTTAATATTTGTAGTATCATGATGACGTATTTATTGTTATTAGCCTCCGTTTTATTGGGCGCATTAATAGTTTTAATTTTAAAACCCTCAAAAAAAACTGTTCGTTTATTGTTAGCCTTTAGTGGTGCGTATCTTTTATCAGTTGCAATTTTACATTTATTGCCCGAGGTTTATAATGGGTCGTCAGATAATAACATTATGGGTATTTGTATTCTGGCAGGTGTTATTTTACAATCTGTATTAGAATCTTTTTCAAAGGGGGCGGAACATGGTCATATTCATATCCACACAAATGGAAGAACTTTTCCGAGATTATTATTTGTAAGTTTATGTTTACATGCATTTTCAGAGGGATTTCCAATTATTCATTCTGGAGAAAATTTACTATGGGCCATCATTGTTCATAAAATTCCTATAGCCATTATTTTAACTATATTTTTAGTAAATAGTAATTTTTCAAAAAAAACAATTGGAATCTTTTTAACTGTATTTGCTCTAATGAGCCCTTTAGGAGTTTTACTTTCTGATAAAATTATGTTTTTTGAACTCTATAGCTCAGAAATTACAGCAGTAATAATTGGGGTATTCTTACACATCTCTACAATAATCTTATTTGAAAGTTCAGAAAATCATAATTTTAACTTACATAAGTTTTTAGCCATAATAGCTGGAATATTATTAACTGTTATTTCACTTTAGTTAGCAACTTCATTAATAAATTTAATTCTCATTAATCGTAGTTCTTCTTCGTCATATTCTCCATCAAACTCATCTAAAGCTTCCTGAATATTATCGGATTCTGCCTCCATGAAATATTCGTAGATATCTTCTTGTTGATCTTCATCTAAAAGATCATCTAAAGAATAATCTATATTTAATTTTGTTCCGGAGTAAATGATTACTTCCATTTCTTTAATTAATTGGTCCATTTCTAATCCTTTAGATTTAGCTATATCAATTAAAGGTAACTTTCTATCTGTATTCTGTATAATAAATAATTTTAACCCTGAATTTACACCAGTGCTTTTCACAATTAAATCATCTGGTCTAACTACGTCAAATTCAACAACATATTTTGAAATTAAATCAACAAATTCTTTTCCAAACTTTCTAGCCTTCCCTTCTCCTACTCCATGAACCTTGGACAATTCCTCTAAATTAGTTGGGTATTTTAGGGCCATATCATCTAAAGAGGGATCTTGAAAAACAGCAAAAGGAGGAACACCTTGCTTAACTGCTACTTTCTTTCTGAGACTTTTCAAAAATTTAATTAATTTCTCATCAGCTGAAGCTCCTGAACTTGGTTCGTTTGTTATAATATCTGAGGTATTTTCTTGAGAATAAACATGATCCTCAGACATTAAAAATGATGAGGGTTTATTCAAAAACTTTTCTCCTTCTTTAGAAAGTTTTACAACACCGTATTGTTCAATTTCTTTACGAATAAAATTTACTACTAAAACTTGTCTTAGTAAAGCCATCCAATAAGAAGCATCCTTTTCCTTACCTATACCAAAAAATGGTTTTAAATTGGTTTTGTGTGAATTTAGCAATGCATTCTCCTTTCCAATTATTGCATTTACTATATCTTTTGATTTGTATTTTTCCTTTGTATCTCTTACAACAGATAAGAGCTTAACAACATCATCACTTGCCTCGTGTTTTTTCTTTGGATTTTTTGTGTTGTCATCCATTTGAGCACCATCACCATTGATTTCATCAAAATATTCACCGAAATAATGCAACAAATATTTTCTTCTAGACATTGACGTTTCTGCATAACCAACAACTTCTTGAAGTAAAGCATGACCAATCTCTTGCTCTGCAATTGGTTTGCTAGCCATAAATTTCTCTAACTTCTCTATGTCTTTGTATGCATAAAAGGCCAAACAATATCCCTCACCATCATCTCTTCCAGCCCTGCCAGTTTCTTGATAATAGCTCTCTAAACTCTTAGGAATATCATGATGAATTACAAAGCGAACATCAGGTTTGTCTATTCCCATACCAAAAGCTATCGTGGCTACAACTACATCACAATCCTCCATTAAAAACATATCTTGATGCTTCACTCTAGTCTTAGCATCTAGACCTGCGTGGTAAGGAACTGCTTTTATATTGTTTACTTGTAATACTTGTGCAATCTCTTCAACTTTTTTCCTACTTAAGCAATAAATGATTCCTGATTTACCCTCTCGTTGTTTTACAAAACGAATAATATCTTTTTCTACATCTTTTGTTTTTGGTCTTACTTCATAAAATAAATTAGATCTATTAAAAGATGCTTTAAATTTTGTTGCATCACTTATTCCTAAAGTTTTTAAAATATCTTCTTGTACTTTTTCTGTTGCTGTAGCTGTGAGTCCTATTACTGGAACATCGTCAATCTGCTCTATGATGTGTTTTAAGTTTCTATATTCTGGTCTAAAGTCATGGCCCCATTCAGAAATACAATGAGCTTCATCTATAGCAACAAAAGAAATAGTTTGTTGTTTTAAGAAACTAACATACTCCTCTTTTATTAAAGATTCTGGTGCAACATATAAAAGTTTTGTTATGCCTTCCTGAATATCACTTTTAACTTGTGCTACTTCAGATTTATTTAATGACGAGTTTAGTACATGTGCTACACCATTGTGTTCAGATATACCTCTAATAGCATCTACTTGATTTTTCATTAAGGCTATTAATGGAGATATCACTATGGCAGTTCCCTCATTCATTAAAGCTGGTAATTGATAACAAAGAGATTTTCCTCCTCCGGTAGGCATTATTACAAAGGTGTTCTTTTTTTGAAGTATACTTTTGATAACTTCTTCTTGCAAGCCTTTGAATTGTGAAAAACCAAAAATTTTTTTTAAAGGTGAGTGTATGTCCATTATAAAATGTTATTCATTTAGCTCTTTTTTTTAGGCTAACTATACAAATTTGTTGAGGTCTCTTATTTTTGTAGTAAATTTGTATACTCATTTAACAACTTAAATATAAGACTTTTTTTTATTTTAATATTATAATTAAAGTTATATGTTTTTAATTAAAATTCTCTAAAAAAAAGTAGTTTTTGTGAGTACGAACCTAAAAAATAATTAATGACTCAAGAGAAAGAAATGTCATTTTTAAATCATCTAGAAGAACTTAGATGGCATTTAGTAAGAAGTATTGTTGCAATATTTGTAATAGCAATAGTTTTATTTACGTTTCAAGAATATGTGTATAATGAGTTTCTTTTAGCACATATAGATCCAAACTTTTTTACATACAGGTTGTTTTGTGATTTCTTCTCTGTCATAGGAATTGAAAGTAATTTTTGCAGCTTAGATTACCCGAATACATTACAAGTACTAAAGCCTACACAACAACTAATGAATTCTATATGGTCTTCATTTATTTTAGGTGCTATAGTAGCTTTCCCATATATTTTGTGGGAATTTTGGAAATTTATTTCTCCAGGATTACATATTAATGAAATAAAAAAATCAAGGGGATTTATAGTTACTGCCTCAATTTTATTTTTTATTGGTGTTTTATTTAGTTTTTATGTTATAGCTCCTATTTCTGTTAATTTTTTATACACTTATCAGATAAGTGATAAATTAGTTAATCAATTTACTATGGAATCTCACATTGGTTTAATTACCAATATGCTTTTAGGAGTATCTATTATGTTTGAGCTACCTGTTATTGTTTATTTTCTTACAAAAATTGGTTTGATAACTCCTGAATTTTTAAAAAAATACAGAAAACATGCTCTTGTAGTTGTTTTAATTTTAGCCGCTATTATAACCCCTCCAGATGTAGCCAGTCAAATTATTGTTGCTATTCCAGTATTAATCCTCTATGAAATTAGTATTAAAGTATCTAGTAGAGTTATAAAAAAACAACAAAAAAATGCCAAAAAATAAAGTCCAAAAATTCAATGATTATCGTTCTGAAATGAACGATAAAATACTTAGCAATGACAATAAAGTCATTAAAAGAATTTTTAATTTAGATACCAATGCTTTTAAAAAAGGTCACTTGCCAGTAAAAACAAAAGAGTTAATGGGTCTTGTAGCTTCAGCTGTTTTACGCTGTGATGATTGTGTAGCATACCATCTAGAAACCTGTTACAAAGAAGGAGTTTCTAAAGAAGAAATCATGGAAACATTATCAATAGCAACATTAATAGGTGGAACAATCGTTATTCCTCATTTAAGAAAAGCATACGAATTTTGGGAAGTTCTGGAAGAAAAAGTTGATTAATAATCAAATTATGATCTTATTAAGAGCTAAAAAATATCTAATGATTACATTTACTAAAATTTACACATAATTAATGATTTTAAGAGCTGAAAATATTGCGAAAAATTATAATGGCAGGCAAGTTGTTAAAGAAATTTCTTTAGAAGTAAAGCAAGGTGAAATTATTGGTTTATTGGGACCTAATGGTGCTGGTAAAACGACCTCCTTTTACATGATAGTAGGTATGATAAAACCTAATGGTGGTAACATCTATTTAAATAATGAAGAAATTACCAGTTACCCAATGTATAAAAGAGCTCAAAAAGGTATAGGATACCTCGCTCAGGAAGCTTCTATCTTTAGAAAATTATCTGTTGAAGACAATATAATGTCTGTTCTGCAATTCACAGATTTATCTAAAAAAGAACAAAAAATTAAACTAGAATCTTTAATTGAAGAATTTAATATTGGTCATGTTAGAAAAAATAGAGGAGATTTATTATCTGGAGGTGAAAGAAGGAGAACAGAAATTGCAAGATGCTTAGCTTCAGACCCTAAGTTTATATTATTAGATGAACCTTTTGCAGGTGTAGACCCTATAGCTGTTGAGGATATTCAGAGTATAGTAGCCCATTTAAAAGATAGAAATATTGGTATTTTAATAACTGACCATGACGTTCAGGCAACTTTAGCTATTACTGATAGAACCTATTTAATGTACCAAGGGAGTATTCTTAAAGAGGGAATACCTGAGGACTTAGCAGAAGATAAATTAGTTCGTAAGGTCTATCTTGGAAAAGATTTTGAATTAAAAAGAAAAAAGATTTTTTAACTTGATGTATTCGTTTTATTAAAATTATTGAACATCGATAAAAGAATGTAACTCACAATTACAATGGGTACTGATAAGTATTCAACAGTTACTACTAAAACTATGGAGAGTGCTATTAAAATATATTTAAACAAATTCTCTCTTATACCATAATTTTTGAATTTTAAAGAAAATAATGGAAGTTCTGAATTCATTATAAAACTAAAAAAAACAGTAA
>JADFAM010000098.1 GCA_015665265.1 Flavobacterium sp. | reverse complement strand
TAACAAACGATATACCCAAGATGTTCCTAGCGTAATTATGATGTGAGAACTACTTTTTAAAGCTATGTTTATTGATGCTGACGCCTTGTTAAGTTTTTCTATGATCTCGTCTTTAGATGAGGAACTCAGTTTTGAATGTGCTTCAAAAGACTGCCATCGTTCATTTAAAAAAAAGATGTCTTTTTCAGTATATTCTTTTTCACAAAGGGCATTTTTAATAATTGTTTCAATTGCTTTTGGATGAAATAAAATACCAAAAGGATTAAGTATCGACTGAAATTTATGATAACTTAACTTTTGCCCAATATTATCTGAAAAACAAGAGCCTAGTAAAATTATTCTAGAATTATAATCTATAGGATCACTTGTATTTTTTGAAAATGGTATGTGCGTTTGAAGATTCAAAAACTGGTTTTAACTTGATTTCCCTTTTGTATTTTTAATTTTTGATAACTGACAGCTTAATATTAGCCCAAATACGTTATTGCTTTTTCTAAAGCTTCCTGAATTCCTGAAGGATTTTTTCCACCTGCTGTTGCAAAAAATGCTTGACCACCTCCGCCACCTTGAATATACTTTCCTAATTCTCTAACAATAGTTCCTGCATTTAGATTTTTACTAGCTACAATTTCTTTTGATACGTAACAGGTTAAGGTCGCTTTTCCATTTGTCTCAGCTCCAAACAATAAAAATAAATTTTTAAACTCACTTCCTAATTCGAATGCCAGCGTTTTGATACTATTTGCATCTAAATCAATTTTTTTTGCTAAAAATTGAACTTCATTGATTTCTTTAAGTTCATTTTTCAAATCACTTTTAAGATGCTTAGCTTTTGCTTTTATCAACTGATCTAGTTGTTTCTTTAATGCACTATTCTCTTGTTGAAGGGCAAGAATTGCTTTAACAGGTTCTTTGGGATTATTAAGTACATCTTTAATCTCTTGGTAGCTACTGTTGTTTTCTAAATAATATTCTTTAGTAGCATCCATAGTAATTGCTTCAATTCTTCTTATGCCAGCAGCGACAGCTCCCTCTGATTTAATTTTGAAATGCCAAATTTCTGAAGTATTTGGGACGTGAGTTCCACCACATAATTCAATAGATTGTCCAAAACGAATAGACCTAACTTTATCTCCATATTTTTCACCAAATAAACTCATTGCACCATCAGCAATTGCATCTTCTTTTGGGATACTACGTTTTTCTTCCAATGGAAGTTTTCCTTCAATTCTCGCATTCACAAAATATTCCACATCATGTAACTCCTCTGAAGTTAATTTGGAAAAATGAGAAAAATCAAACCGTAAATGTTTAGAATTTACAGCACTTCCTTTTTGTTCAACATGTGTTCCTAGTACTTCACGTAAGGCCTGGTGAAGTAGATGAGTTGCACTATGATTTGCTGAGGTTCTATGACGTTGCTTTTCATCTACAACAGCATTAAAAGACTCTTCTAGATTTTTTGGTAAGTTTTTTGTAAAATGAATAACAACATTGTTCTCTTTTTTAGTATTCAAAATATAAAGCACATCTCCATGGATATCTTCCAAATATCCTTTGTCACCAACTTGTCCTCCGCCCTCTGGATAGAAGGGAGTTTGGTTAAAAACCAATTGATACTGATCACCTTCTTTTTTTGATGTAACTTTTCTAAATCGAGTAATTTTTACCTCAGACTCTGTTGCATCATAACCATCAAAACCTATTTCAGGAATATTGCTAATGGAGGTCCAATCATCAGTTGAAGATTCACTTGCAGAGCGCGAACGTTCTTTTTGTTTTTTCATTTCAATATGAAAATCGTCTTCATTTAAAACAAACCCTTTTTCTCTTAAAATTAGCGAAGTTAAATCTATTGGAAACCCAAATGTATCATATAATTCAAAAGCTTTTTTACCTGAAACTTCTTTAGAATCTATAGTTTCGATAATTGTATCTAACATTATAAGCCCTTGATCTAATGTTCTTAAAAAAGAAGTTTCTTCTTCTTTAATTACATTTTCAATCAATAGTCTTTGAGCTTTTAATTCTGGAAATGTAGTTCCCATTTTTTCAGAAAGAATGTCTATCAATCTATACATAAAAGGTTCTTTTTTATGTAGGAATGTAAATCCGTAACGAACAGCTCTTCTCAAAATTCTTCGGATCACATAGCCTGCACCTGTGTTACTAGGTAATTGTCCATCAGCAATTGAAAAAGCAACAGCCCTTACATGATCCACAATTACTCTTATTGCGATATCCTCTTTTTCACTTTCACCGTAAATTACAGAAGAAATTGCTTCGATCTCTCTAATTAATGGAGTAAAAATATCAGTATCATAATTAGATTTTACATTTTGTAAAACCATACATAGACGCTCAAATCCCATTCCTGTATCTATGTGTTTTGCTGGTAAATCCTCTAAAGTTCCATTCGCTTTTCTATTGTATTGCATGAAAACCAAGTTCCATATTTCAACAACCTGAGGATGATCTTTGTTTACCAAATTTTTTCCATCTACACTTGCTTTTTCTTCATTGGATCTAATATCTACATGAATTTCAGAACACGGTCCACAAGGTCCTTGCTCACCCATTTCCCAGAAATTATCCTTCTTATCACCCATTAAAATACGGTCTTCAGGAATAATCTCCTTCCATAAATCGAATGCTTCTTGATCAATTGGTAAATTATCTTCATCTTTACTGCCTTCAAAAATTGTAACGTACAGCATATCTTTAGAAATACCATAGACCTCAGTTAGTAGTTCCCAAGCCCATGTTATTGCCTCTTTCTTAAAGTAATCTCCAAAGCTCCAATTTCCTAACATTTCAAACATGGTATGATGGTAGGTGTCATATCCAACCTCTTCTAAATCGTTATGTTTTCCAGAAACTCTTAAGCATTTTTGAGTGTCAGAAATTCTTGTTTTTTTTGGAATTTTATTTCCTAAAAAATATTCTTTGAATGGGGCCATCCCAGAATTTGTGAACATCAACGTAGGATCATCTTTCAAAACCATAGGTGATGAAGCGACAATTTGATGGGATTTTTCTTTAAAAAAATTTAAAAAATGTGAGCGAATTTCTTTAGATTTCATAAATCAAAAGTTAATTTTCTTTTACCGTTAATGTTAAAAATTTATACTTGAAATGAGTCAAAGCTATAGTTAGTGAAACATTTTGTAAATTTGCTTTTGTTAATTTATAAATTACTTTTTTGACTAGTAGTTTATAGTAACAAAAGTAGCATATTTAGATTTATGGCAAAAGTAAAATATTATTATGACTCAGATACCCTAAGCTATCGTAGAGTAAAAAAATCAAAGGGGAATATTTCCAAGATCATTATTCTCAGTTTTTTTGGCGTTATTTTAATTATGTTCTCAGGTTTTATTGTATTAAGTCAGTTTTTAAAGACTCCAGATCAGCTTTCTCAACAAAGAGAATTAGAAAATCTAAAATTTAATTATGAATTATTAAATAAAAGATTAGACGAAAGCTCCTCTGTACTTTCTCAACTCCAACAAAGAGATAATAATATTTACAGAGCTTATTTTGAGGCAAATCCAATACCGGAAGAACAACGTAAAGCTGGTTTTGGAGGTGTCAATAGATATAGTTACCTAAATGGTTATGATAATTCTGTACTCGTAAAGAATGTCACAAAAAAATTAGATATTCTATCAAAACAAATGGTTGTTCAATCTAAATCGTTAGATGAAATTGTTTCTTTAGCTAAAGAAAAAGAAAATATGTTGGCTTCAATTCCAGCAATTATGCCAATAAAAAAAGAAGATTTATCTTATGTTGCCTCTGGTTTTAAATATAGAATGCATCCAATTTTAAAAATTAGAAAATTTCATAAAGGAATGGATTTTAAAGCTGCAACAGGAACACCAATTTATGCCTCAGGAAATGGGAGGGTGTCTTTGGCTCAGCGAAGTGCAACTTTTGGTAAAGTTGTATATATAGAACATGGTTTTGGATACAAAACAGTATATGCTCACATGAGTAAAATTGCTACTAGAAAAGGGAGAAAAGTGAAGCGTGGAGATATTATAGGATATGTAGGAAATACCGGAAGATCTGTTGGTTCCCATTTACATTACGAAGTACATAAAAACGGTCGTGCTTTAAACCCTATCAATTTCTATTATGGAGATTTAACTCCAGAAGAATTTTTAGCAATGCAAATTGCTTCTGAGGAAGAAGGGCAATCCTACGATTAATTCAGTAATATGCACATAGATTTACCTGAAAAAAGATACTACAAGATAGGAGAGGTAGCTAAAGCCTTTTCAGTAAATACATCGTTGATTAGATTTTGGGAAAAAGAATTTGAAATCATCAAGCCAAAAAAAATGCGAAAGGAAATCGTTTATTTACTTCCAACGATGTCTCCAATTTCAAACTTATATATAACCTCGTCAAAGAAAGGGGTTTTACTTTAGAAGGGGCGAAACAAAAATTAAAGAAAAATCCAATCGGCACGATAAACAATCATGAAATCGTAAGTAGATTAGAATTTGTAAAAGCAGAATTAATAAAGATAAAAAATCAATTATAAAATACTATGCATGCATAGTATTTTATAATTATTTGTCCTATCTTCGTACATTAAGTTAAAATTAAACATCAATTTTTAAAAACGTAAGATAATATGGCTGAAAAATATGTTGATATAGATACATTAAAATACCTTCTTTATGATATTCACAATTTAGAGGAGCTTTTAGTTAGAGATCGTTTCCAAGATCATGATAAAGAATCACTAGACATGTTTATAGATTCAGTTAAAGAGTTTGCTGATAGAGAACTATTTCCGTATGTAAAAGAAATGGATGAGAATCCTGCTTACCATAAAGATGGGAAAGTATTTGTGCATGATCAAGTAAAAACAATGATGTATAAGGGAGGAGAAATGGGTCTAATTTCAGCTCCATTTAATTATGAAGATGGAGGAATGCAAATTCCATTTCTATCCCACACAGCTGCTACTTATATTTTAGATGCTGCAAATAATCATTTACCTGGTTATGCAGGGTTAACTCAAGGAGCTGCAGAGCTTATTATTCATTTTGCAAATAAGGAACTAAACCAAACCTACGTGCCAAACATGCTTTCTGGCCAATGGGGTGGTACAATGTGTTTAACAGAACCTCAAGCTGGAAGTTCTTTGTCTGATATTGTTACAAAGGCAACACCAACCAAAGACGGATATTATAAATTAACAGGACAGAAAATTTTCATTTCTGGAGGAGATAATAATTTTACTGAAAATGTAGTTCATTTAGTACTCGCTAGAATTGAAGGAGCGCCAAAAGGAACAAAAGGGATTTCTTTATTTGTTGTCCCTAAAAATCGTCCATCAAGTGATGGGTCACTAGAATTTAATGATGTAACAACAGTAGCAGACTTTCAGAAAATGGGACAACGAGGCTATTGTACTACTCATCTAGGTTTTGGAGATGCAGAAGACTGTAAAGGATGGATTGTAGGTGAGCCAAATGAAGGATTAAAGTACATGTTTTTAATGATGAACTCTGCTAGAATTGCGGTAGGAAGAGGAGCCTCTGGTATTGCTTGTGCGGCTTATCATGCGTCTTTGCAATATGCAAATGAGCGTCCTCAAGGTAGAAAGTTATCAAGTGACGGTAAGAAAAACCCAGCGGAGAAACAGGCCTTAATCATAGAACACCCAGATGTCAGAAGAATGCTATTGATGCAAAAGTCTGTTGTGGAAGGGTCTATGAGTTTGGTTTTTTTAGCAGCTAAATACTACGATATCATAGAAACTGCTACTTCACCAGAGGAAAAAGAGAAATACAATCTTCTGTTGGAAATGATTATCCCAATTGTAAAAACATATCCTTCGGAAGCAGGATCAGCTTCTGTAAATAATGGATTACAAGTACTAGGAGGTTATGGTTTCTGTGCAGATTTTATTTTGCAACAATATTATAGAGATATTAGAATATCTGCGTTGTATGAAGGAACAACAGGAATTCAATCTCAAGATTTATTGGGTAGAAAAGTTACCATGAGTAACGGTAAGGCATTACAACTACTTTCTGCTGAGATTATGACAACAATTAAAGCGGCCTCAGCAATAGAGGAATTAAAATCTTACGCCAATACGCTAGGAGCAAAATTAAAACTTACAGAAAAAGTATTGGGTCATTTAATGCCCCATGCGATGAAAGGTGATTATGAAAGGTATCTCGCTGACGCCTCCATTTTTATGGAATTTTTTAGTCTAATAATAATGAGTTGGACATGGTTAGATCTAGGAGTTCATGCAACAAAAGCTACTAAATCTAATGGAACCTATTCAAAAGAGTTCTATGAAAGTAAAGTTCATACGATGAAATACTTCTTTACTTATGAGTTGCCAAAAACTACAGGGTTATCTGAAATTTTATTGAATTCTGAATCCATTACCATCAAGAAAGAAACAGAACCTGTAATGTAATGAATACAGATCAACAATTTAATTTAGAAGGAAAGGTAGCAATTATAACAGGTTCTAGTAAAGGAATAGGGAAAGCTATCGCAAAAGGGTTGGCTGAAAAAGGGGCGCAAGTAGTAATTAGTAGCAGAAGCCAAGATGCTTGTGATGAGGTGGTGAAAGAATTTATTGAACTAGGACTAAAAGCCACTGGAATTGCTTGTCATATAGGTAAAGAAGATCAAAGGAAAGCTTTGGTATATCAAACAATTAATAAACTAGGACGTATAGATATTTTGGTAAACAATGCAGCTATTAATCCAGTTTTTGGACCCATAGAAGATGTAGACCCAGCAATTTTTGACAAGATTATGGATGTAAATGTAAAAGCACCATGGGCATTGTCAAATTTAGTCTTACCT
The DNA here is from genome assembly GCA_015665265.1 of Flavobacterium sp. GTDB lineage: Bacteria > Bacteroidota > Bacteroidia > Flavobacteriales > Flavobacteriaceae > Polaribacter. Next base: position 5,943 of record JADFAM010000098.1, on the reverse strand, counting down.
CACATGCAAGAACATAAAAATGGAAGCATTATTAATATTGCTTCTGTAGAAGCTCTAACTCCTGGGTTGGGATTAGGATTGTATAGTACAAGTAAAGCTGCTATTTTAATGCTGACTAAAAATCAAGCGAAAGAGTGGGGTCAATATGGAATAAGAGCTAATGCAATTTGTCCAGGATTAATTCAAACAAAATTTAGTGCCGCTTTATGGACTAATGAAAAGCTGTTGCATAAAGTTCAAAAAACAATTCCAAGCGGTCGCATGGGACAGCCAGAGGAAATGATAGGTATTGCTGCTTTATTAGCCTCAAATGCAGGCGCATACATGACAGGAGGCGTATACACCGCTGATGGTGGATATATGATTGCTGGTTAAAATTAAATAAACATATGAACTTCGAATATTCTCAAAAATCAGTAGATCTACAAAAAAAACTCACTGATTTCATTGAAAAACACATTGTACCTGTAGAAGATGAATTTTACGCTTTCCAAAAAGATCCAGAAAATATCTGGACACGTTGGCCTAAACTAGAAGTATTAAAACAAAAAGCTAAGGATGCAGGGTTGTGGAATCTTTTTTTACCCAAAGATTATGGAGATTTAAGCCCGGGTTTAACAAATTTGGAATATGCTCCTTTAGCAGGAATTATGGGGGAACGTATTTGGATTTCAGAAATTTTTAATTGTTCTGCACCTGATACTGGAAACATGGAAGTATTAGCCAAATACGGAAGTGATTCTCAAAAGAAAGAATGGCTAACTCCTTTGATGAATGGTGAAATTCGTTCGGCATTTTTAATGACTGAGCCAGAAGTAGCCTCTTCAGATGCTACAAATATTGAAACTTCTATTGTTTTAGATGGAGATCATTATGTAATTAATGGTAGAAAATGGTGGTCTAGCGGTGGTATGGATCCACATTGTAAGGTAGCCATAGTGATGGGGAAAACAGACCCAACTGCGCATCGCCATCAACAACAAAGTATGGTATTGGTTCCTATAGATACTCCTGGAGTAAAAATTATTAGACCGCTATCTGTACTTGGGTTTTATGATTCACCAGAGGGGCATGCAGAGATTGAATTAAACAATGTTCGTGTTCCTAAAGAAAATTTAATTTTAGGTGAAGGAAGAGGTTTTGAAATTGCTCAAGGACGTCTTGGGCCTGGAAGAATTCACCATTGTATGAGACTAGTAGGGATGGCTCAGTATGCACTAGAATTGATGTCTAAAAGAACCTTGGAGCGTGAAGCTTTTGGTAAGAAGTTTTATGATTTTAGTAGTATTCGTCAAGAAATTGCTATTTCAAAATGCGAAATAGAGCAAGCCAGGTTGTTAACACTTTCAGCGGCAGATAAAATGGATAAATTAGGTAATAAAGAAGCAAAAGAGATCATAGCCATGATAAAAATTGTTGCTCCAGATATGGCTTTAAAAGTAATTGACAGAGCTATTCAAATTTTAGGAGGAAAAGGTGTTGGGCCAGACACGCATTTGGCACATTATTTTGCAATTGCAAGGATGTTGCGTTTGGCAGATGGCCCAGATGAAGTACATATGTATCAGTTAGGGAAAAGTGTCATTCGATCTTACGGAAAATTATAACTATGTCTAATCAAGAAGTTCGAAAAGGGGAGGAGTTACCAGAAAAAAATCTCAAAGAATTTTTACACCAACATCATTTGATTAATTCGCTTCAAAGTGAATTATTTGTCAAGCAGTTTACACATGGCTATTCTAATTTAACCTATTTAATATCTTTAGAAGATAAGGAATATGTGCTACGTAAGCCTCCAGTTGGAGCTATTAAACGTGGCCATGACATGAGTAGAGAGTTTAAAGTACAAACTGCAGTAAAAAAAGAGTTTTCTAAAGTCCCAAAGATGTTTGCGTATTCAAATGATGAGGCGATCCTTGGAAGTGAATTCTACATCATGGAAAAAGTAGATGGAATTATTCTAAACTTCAAAGAAGCTAAACAGAGGGCCATCCCAATACATGATTATAAAACCATTGCTAATACGTGGTTAAATACCTTTACAGAGCTACATACACTAGATTATAATTCGGTTGGGTTGTCTGATTTAGGAAAGCCAGAAGGTTATGTAAATAGACAAGTAACTAATTGGGGGAAACAATATCTAAAAGCAGCAACACAAGATGTTCCTGCAGCTCTAGAAGTTATGCAATGGATGCAAGAACATCAACCAAAAACCTATCAACATTGCTTAATACATAATGACTACAAATATGACAATGTAGTATTTAAAGATACTTCTTGGAAAGATATTACTGCTGTTTTAGATTGGGAAATGGCTACTCTAGGTGATCCATTAATGGATTTAGGAACATCACTTGGGTATTGGACGTTGGCATCAGATCATGATTTTGTAAAGCAAGGAATTCCTTCTCCAACAATTTTTGAAGGGAACCCAATTAGAAGTGAAATAGTAGCTTCTTATTCAAATAAATCTGGAAGAGATATTCATAATATCGTATTTTATTATGCCTTTGGCTTGTTTAAAATAGCAGTGATAGCTCAGCAAATATATTACAGATATAGTAAGGGGTTAACCTCAGATCCTCGTTTTGCTCATCTAGATAAAGCTGCAGAATTATGCTGTAATTTAGCATTAAAATCTATAAAAACGAATTCCATAGATTAGTAATGAGTGAGCAAATAGATCAACAAAATAGTTTAAAAAAATTACAAGATTTTCCTGATGGACAACCTGTTTTTATGCTCAATTATTTGAATTATAAAGAAATAGTTAAAGAAACAGGAAAAACGGGTAAAGAAACGTATGCAGATTATTTAGGGGCAGCAGTTCCTTTTTTTAAAACTTTAGACGCGGAGATTATTTTTAAAGGATCACCGATTGCCACTATTATAGGGCCTTTAGAAGAGTCTCTTTGGGATGAGGTACTTATTGTGCGATATGCCAACAAAAATGAGTTTATGAAATTAATGGCAATGAAAGATTATCCCAGAGATCTTAGGTCTTTAGCATTGTCTGATTCTCGATTAATTTTTTGCAAATAATTTTTTAAATAAAATAAATACTCCTCTAGAGTGTTAAATTAATAGTCATCTAAACAAACAAATCAAGTTATATGGAAGTAAAAAATAAAATAGTAATAGTAACAGGAGCTGGTTCAGGTATTGGAAAAGCAGCGGCAATTCATTTTGCTAGTCATGGGGCAAAAGTAGTTGTTTCTGATATTAATTTTAATAGTGCAAAAAAAGTAGCAGATCAAATTGTAACAAATGGAGGCGAATCGCTACCTATTAAAACAGATGTTACTAAGTTTAAAGAGGTAGAAGATTTAGTAAGCCAAACCTTAAGTAGCTTTGAAAAATTAGATGTTATAGTAAACAATGCAGGAATTGGTCCTAATTTACTTCCAACACATAAAGCTAGATTAGAAGATTGGGATAGGGTAATTTCTGTGAATCAAACTGGAGTTTTTTATTGTATGAAAGTAGCTTTGCAACAATTTTTAAAACAAGGACATGGTAATATTGTTAATATTGCCTCTTTGGCTGGTTTGAAAGCTTCTCCAAATAATATCAGCTATAGTGCTAGTAAATTTGCTGTGGTAGGTATGACTAAATCTGCGGCAATGGAATATGCGACAAAAAACATTAGAATTAATGCGGTTTGTCCAGGATATACAGAGTCTGCTTTATTAGATCAGTTAATTAACGCAAAACCTGAGATGGATGCCATTCTAAAGAGTGTTATACCAATGAAGCGTTACGGAAAAGCCAGTGAAATTGCAGATGCAATAGTTTGGCTAGCATCTGATCAAACAAAATTTATGACCGGTCAAACCATTACGTTAGACGGAGGAACATCTCTATAGAATGAAAATATTTAATTAATTATAAAAACAGAATAAATGAAAAAGTGGCTTCCATTAATAATTATAGTTGTAATACTATATGTAGGATACAGTTGGGCTAAAGGAATTAATAATACTGCAGTTATAAATCAAGAAGATGCAAAAGCTGCATGGTCCAATGTTGAAAGTGCTTATCAACGAAGAAATGATTTGATTGGAAACTTAGTGAAAACAGTACAAGGGGCTGCAGATTTTGAAAAATCAACGTTAACTGAAGTTGTAAATGCTAGAGCTAAAGCTACCTCTACAACCATTAATGCCGGGAATTTAACGGGAGCTAGTCTAGCTCAATTTCAACAAGCTCAGTCTGGTTTATCAAGTGCACTATCAAAATTACTAGTAGTAGTTGAGAAATATCCTGATTTAAAATCAAATCAAAACTTTTTAGAATTACAAAATCAATTAGAGGGTACAGAAAATCGGATTAAAATGGAAAGAGATCGGTTTAACGGAAAAGTAAATCAATATAATAAACATATTAAAGTTTTTCCAAACAGTCTTTTAGCAGGTGTATTTGGTTTTGAAGGAATGGACTTGTATTCTTCTTCACCTGGCTCAGAAAATGCAGTAGAAGTAAACTTTGATTTTAACAATAAAGAGTAATGTCTCAACAAGATTCTTTTTTATCATCTCAAGACGAGGAAGCAGTTGTAAATGCAATCAAAGATGCAGAAACTAATACTTCAGGAGAAATTCGAGTTCATATAGAGGCTCACACAGATGAGGATCATTTCGAACATGCACTCAAGGTTTTTGCTGAATTAAAAATGCATAAAACTGAACTAAGAAATGGGGTTCTTTTTTACGTGGCTGTTAATGATCATAAGTTTGTGATTCTTGGTGATCAAGGAATCAATAATAAAGTAACAGATGATTTTTGGGATAATACTAAAGAAATGATGCAGGATTATTTTAGGAAAGGAAATTTCAAACAAGGTTTGGTAGATGGAATTTTAAAAGCTGGTCATGAATTAAAAACTCATTTCCCATATGAGGCCGATGACATCGATGAACTATCTAACGAAATCTCTAAAAGCTCATGAAAAACATTTTATTAGTTGTATTTTTTGGACTTTTCTTTATAGGTAGTAGTCTAGGACAATATAAAATTCCTTCCATTCCAAATAAACAAACTAGTGTTTATGATTATTCTAAACTACTTTCTTCCTCTGAAGCAAGAAGATTAGAACAAAAATTACTCAGATTTTCAGATTCTACTTCTACCCAAATTGTTTTAATTATTATTAATTCGTTAAAGGGAGAAGATATTAATTATCTAGCAGCCAATTGGGCAGAAAAGTGGAAAATTGGTCAAAAAGGGAAAGACAATGGTGTTGTTTTAATGATGTCTAAAGATGATCGAAAAGTTGCCATTCAAACTGGAAGAGGTATCGAAGCAAGCCTAACAGACTTAATGTCTAAACGAATTATACAATCTAGAATTATTCCTGAATTTAAACGAGGGAATTACTATAAAGGTTTGGATAAAGGGACCGATGGAATTTTTGAGGTTTTATCAGGTGAGTTTAAAGAAACTAGAAAACGAAAAAGAAAGAATAAAGGATCAGGTTTTTCTGGAGTTATTCCGTTTATAGTTATGGTATTTTTATTTTTTATTTTTAGAAATAGAGGAGGAAGAAACGGAGGAAGAAAATCTAGTTCAGGAGCATTGTTAGATATACTCATCTTAAGTAGCATGGGTAGAAGTGGCGGATTTGGAAGCGGAGGCTCTTCCGGAGGTAGCTTTGGTAGTGGCGGATTTGGTGGTGGTTTTGGAGGCGGAAGCTTCGGAGGTGGAGGTGCCTCTGGGAGTTGGTAAGTTAACCGAAAAACAATTTTTGATCTTGTGTAAAGTTAAGAGCTACACGATAGCATTGAGCAACCTACCTTATGTCTTGCCCATTCGGGTCTTTTAGCAAACCAGTGTTCAAATTCAGGTTGTTCTTCGTAAGGTTTTTTCAGAATTTGATACAACTCTTCAATTAGTGATGAATCATTGGTCTCTACTTTATCAATGGCCAATTGAGCCATATAA
>JADFAM010000057.1 GCA_015665265.1 Flavobacterium sp. | reverse complement strand
ACACCTATATCTCCCATAGCACCTGCTCTTGCATCTGGTATGATTAATAAAAATGGTGTAGCTGTTGTAATTCCATTGGTAGTTTGTGCGGACATACCAAGAATACTTGTTATGCAAATGATGAATAATACTCCTATTTTCTTCATAAATATATTTTTGTTCTTAATTATAAACGTAAATATCGTAATTTATTATAGTATGACAAGTTTTTCATACTTTTCTGACGATATATTACTAATTGTTGATGTTACTTTTAGTTTGTAAATATAAACCCCTTTACCTAATTTATTTCCAAAATCATCTAAGCCATTCCAAACAATATTTCGCACTAAATTACCCGTTGTTTGAACTTGTTGATTGATTGTTTTTATTAGTTTCCCAGATACAGTAAAAACCTGAACCTGAACCTCTAACGGTTCATTAGGCTTATTATGATTAAACCAAAATTCTGTATAATTCACAAAAGGGTTAGGATAATTTAATACATTATCTAATGTTATGTTAGTATCACTAACTACGACAAAATTTAAAAGAGTCTCTGAAGAATTATTGTACGTATCCCAAGCCTTTAATTTTAGAGTATGTGGCCCAACCGATAAATCTCTTAAACGGTATATGACTTTTCCTTTTGTAAAATCATCCAGTTCTGTTTGATAAAAATCATTCATAATAATTGGATTAGATTCATCTCCATCCAAAATACCAACAATATCATGATCTACGGCTGTTAAAGATGTATTAATACCACTCAAATCTGATAATTTAGCAATTAGATTTGGAGAAGCATTTGTGTTAGCACCATCAAGAAATGATTCATCATTCATAAATAATTGGATTTCTGGCCCTAAAGTATCTTCAGGTGCATTTTCGTTTATTCCTCCAACAATGATATCATTATTAAATCCTGCTTTATCTTGTTCATTATTAGAGGCATAAAAACTCAACTTACCATTTCCATAGGCTACTTTTACATCTCTAGGAACTATAAATTCGAAGTTGAAATTTCCATTTTCTACGCTGGCTAATCCTCTAAATAGTTTACTTTCTTGTGAATCAAAGGTATTAACTATACCAAATCCATCATTATCTAAAGTAACCTTGTCTATCGGTTTATCAAAAACTGTAGTCGATAAATTTCCGTTAAAATCTGATAAAGTATTATTTGAATTATCAGTTACAACTCCCTCAAAACGAACCTTAGAAAGAGCTTTTAAGGTATCTAAAGATTGTGATATATCCATTCCATTCATTTTAGTGATCTTCACATTAGGTTTAGGAATAGCTAATTTTTTTACTGGATCTCCAAAATGGTATATAAAGAATTTTTGAAAATTTGAATAGTTGTTTTTTGTTTTAACCAAAGATTCTGAAATAGATACTTCTTCATTATCAAATTGAAGTAAGGAAGCTATTAATCTTTTATTGAAGGCTTGTCCAACACTAATAAAAACCTCTCTAGTAGTTGTAATCATGGAAGCGGCACCACCTGTAGTATTCCATAAAGTAAATTCTCCAGCAGATATTCTTGAAGGATTGTCAAACCTTGAGAAACTACAGGTAACCGAAATAAAAAGTGGCAATGTATTTTCATTCTGAAAACCTTTTATCTGTGGTACATCTAAAAACCTCTCCTGAGCAAATCCATTCTCTCCTCCATGACCAAAATAATCAAAGACCAATGTTCCAGACTCAATCGCAGATGTGATAGCTGCTTTAACTCTTGGATATTGTTCTCCTCCAGATGAATTTTGTTGAACATACGAGTCTGCATATATTTTATTGACATTAAAAACTGGTTTATTATCTTTTATGTCATCTGCAATAATTTCAACTCCTGATTGAATTTCTCGATCACTATCCTCATCTATATCATCAGCAACCAACGTAATTGTATTTCTCCAATCTCCATAAGAATCTAAATTATAATCTCTCAGTATTTTATCAACTACTTCAGAAGCTTGTTTTTGGGTAGAAACTGGAATCCTCCCTGTAGCCAGATCTAATGAGTGACTAGGAGACATATTCCCTTCGTTCTCCTCTAACATCGCAAAAAAATCGTCTGTAACATAAGAATAAGCAAGATTAAAACTATCATCAGCTAAATAAACCGGAACTATATTGTTATTTTCAGCGATCCTGTCTTTGTAATCATAGGAGGCATCTCCAAAAAAACAAACAAATTTTAATCTAGTTGACTCTGAAGAATTTGTATTGTAAATATGCCTTATAAAATCCCTAATACCTGTAATATCTTTACTCCCCGATGAAAATTCATTGTATATTTCATCTAATAAAACCACTTTAGCTGTTAATTCTGAATTTTCTATATGAAAATTAGCTATTCTTTGTGCCTGCTCTAAAAATTCACTTGTGGTTATTAGAAGGTAATTGATATCTTTTAGTGCGTGTAAATTTTGATTTTCTATACTAGCATTAGCAACTGATTCTGGAGTGTAGTAGTCATTTTCACTGACTACAACGTATTCTTTTAAATCTCCTCCCATAGCCTTAAAAGAGAAATTGCCAGATGAGGACTCATTAGCTATAGAGGTTACATTTATATGATCACTTACCTCCCAAATTTGATAAATATTTTGAGGATTCTGTAGTTGATATTCAATGATACCTGATGTATTTGCTGCACTAAAATTTCTGAAAGAAAACTGAAATCCATCAGAAATTAACTGTTTTTTTCCAGAAATCTCAATAAAGTCTAAATAGGCTCTAGCTGACGGATTTCCTCCATTATCGTAATCTAAAAGAACAGACACCATAGATGAGGTAGTTGAAAAATTTTCTGAACCAATTCTATCTGATGCTAAATTATCACCTGTAATTGCTGAAAAATTTAATAAAAAAAGCTCCTGTGAGTTTACATTCACCTTCATAGTTGATGTTAATCCTGAAACCCCAACTGCTCTAACTGTTATTTTTAATGGTTCGTTTTGAACTGCATTGGAAAAAGGTATTTGAAAGGTTTGTTGATTTTCTAAACTAAATTCCTCTCCGAGCCACCTTCGTCCTGTAGCAAAAAGATTAGATGTTTCATTTTCATAAAATGTATAATCATTAAAAGTAGTGATTTCAGTAACTGGATTTCCAGAAATAGGGATTGCGCTTTGTATTCTTTTTCCATCTTCGTCATTTACTGTAACAAAATAATAGGCTTTATCAGAATATATATTTTGTTTATGAGTAACTTCTTGTGATGTTGTATCTACAGACCAAGTATGAGGACCTTTAGCATAAAAAAGAATGTAATCATTTGTATCAAAAGAATTGTCTTCTTCTCCTTTTACAAATATGGCATTTTCTTGAAGATCATCATATCTAAACACACCATTAGATTCAGGTAACAAATCCCCTCCATTCCCATAAATATGAATTTTTTTCGGATTCAAGTTATTGGTAGCTATACCTATTTCCTGAAGAAATGATTTATCAATTTTAAAAACTCCTGTTGTATCAACAGAAAATTTGAACCAATTCCCCTCAGAAAGCACAGAATTAGCAACTTGACTATGGATACCCTGGGAAAGTAAAAAAAATAAGAAAACAGAAATAAATATTTTTTTCATAATTATTTTCAAAGAACGCAAATAATATGGATATATTTTATGTTAAAGGTTTATATCTAATAATAATATGAAATCTTAGACGTTAAAAGAGCGTTAACATTGATGTATGAGTCATTAAATATTCAAATTTGGTGTTGTGAGAAATCAATTTTATTGTAAATTGCAAAACCTAATAAAACTCTAATATTAGAAAAATAATATGAATAAATTTTATAAAATACCACTGATTTTATTCAGTTTATCTGTACTAGTTAGTTGTAACATAGCAAGGGATAATTCGTCTTCCCTTACAGGTTGGAATTTTAACGATCCTAAATATGGAAGTTATATGAAGGGAACTTCATTTCAAGGAAAAAAAGCTCCAGATGGGATGGTTGCTATTGAAGGGGGGAGTTTTACAATGGGTCAAGTTCAAGACGATGTGATGTTTGATTGGAATACTACTCCTCAAAAAATGCACGTTCGTTCTTTTTATTTAGATGAGGCTGAAGTAACTAACTCGGAATATTTACTTTTTTTAGAGGTAATGAAAGACGTTTACCCACCAAACGTAGAAAAATATAAAAATATATACAACTCTGTACTTCCAGACACTTTGCATTGGATAAAAAGTCTTGGTAATACAGGATTATTAACTGAAAGTTATCTTCGTCACCCTGCGTATTCAGATTATCCTGTAGTTGGTGTTAGTTGGATTCAAGCAGTACAATATTGTAAATGGAGAACTAGTGCTGTAAACCTAAAAAAATTAATAGATAAAGGTGTTTTATCTAATGTGTTAGAAAACGATACCATAAGAAATTTCTTCGATACAGATTTATACTTAGAGAACCCTTACAAATTATTTGATGGAGATTCTACCGTTTATAAGAGAGGGCTTCCTGACAACAAAACTAGAAAAAAAGGAGGTAAAAAAACTGCTAAAAATTCTTTTACTGGAAGACATATAAACTCACTAGATGGCATACTTTCTCAAAAATTTAGACTCCCAACTGAAGTAGAATGGGAATATGCTGCAAAAGCTGATGTTGAAAATAGAGAATACAATAATATTAGAGGTAGAAAAAAATACCCTTGGAATAATAAATATACTAGAAACACATCTAAAAGATACAAAGGTGATCAACTAGCAAATTTTAGAAAAGGAAGTGGTAATTATAGTGGTTTGGCTGGATGGTCAGAAGATGGTTCTGATATCACAATAAAAGTAAAATCTTATCCGCCAAATGCCTTTGGATTGTATGATATGTCAGGAAATGTAGCTGAATGGGTAGCTGATGTTTACAGGCCTACTATAGACACTGAAGCCAATGATTTTAATTATTACAGAGGAAACATTTTTACAAAGAAATTAATAGATGCTAACGGTGATGTTGTAATAATTGGAGAAACAGGACAATCGTCAATAAAATACGACACCTTACCTAACGGAAAGATAATCCCTTTAGAATACCCTGGAGAAATTAAGTATATTCCTATTACTAAGGACGACACTTATATGAGAAGAAATTTTAACACTGCTAACAATATTGATAAAAATGATGGTGATCGATTTTCTACTAGATTGTATGATCTTGAAGATGATCAACGAACTGAAAAATCCAGAATGTATAATTCTCCAACTATTAGAATAGATGAGGAAACTGGAAAGTTAAATCAATATGATATTAATAAACGTTCTACCTTAATAAGCAATGAGACTAGAGTCCATAAAGGAGGTTCTTGGAAAGACAGAGAGTATTGGTTAGATCCAGCACAAAGAAGATATCTTCCAGAGTACATGTCTACCAATTACATTGGGTTTAGATGTGCAACTGATGTGTTAGGAACGCTAAGTTTTAATAAAAAAACAGCCAGGAATTCATCCAGATAAATATAAATTAAAAAATATATAAACCTCATTGAATCGTTTTCAATGAGGTTTTTTTTATCTTTAACACAATGAATATTGAAGATTTATATAGTTTATACACTAAAAATTATCTGGTAGACACAGACACCAGAACTATTAGACCAACTTCTATATTTTTTGCTCTAAAAGGTAACAATTTTAATGGAAATTTATTTGCTAAAAAAGCCATAGAACTAGGAGCATCATATTGTGTTATAGACGAAGTTGAATATGAGATTAAAGGTTTAACTATTCTGGTTAATAATGTACTTGAAACATTACAATCTTTAGCTACTTACCATCGTCAAAAATTAGGAATTCCAATCATTGGAATTACAGGAAGTAATGGAAAAACAACTACCAAAGAGTTAATACATGCTGTTTTAAAAACACAATTTAAGGCCACTGCAACTAGAGGAAATTTGAACAATCACATAGGTGTTCCACTCACTCTATTATCTTTTACTAATAAAACTGAAATTGGTATTGTAGAGATGGGAGCTAATCATCAAAAAGAAATTGAATTTCTTGCTACTATTTGTGAGCCAGACTTGGGCTACATCACAAATTTTGGAAAAGCGCATCTAGAGGGATTTGGAGGAGAAGAAGGAGTTATCAAAGGAAAATCTGAACTTTATACTTATTTGAGAGAACATAATAAAACAGCCCTTATTAATCCAGAGGATCCAATTCAATTAAAATTAACTAGTTCATTAAATAGTATTGTATTGAATAATAAGATTACTATCAAATCTATTCAACCTTTTTTGACCTTGCAATATCAAAATCAAGAAATAAAAACTCATCTGGTTGGGGCTTATAATGAAACCAATATAAAAGCAGCTATCTCTATTGGAGAATATTATGGCATCACCAAAAAAAATATCATAACTGCTATAGAAGGTTATCACCCTACTAATAATAGATCACAACTCATTAAAAAGAAAAGTAATACCCTACTTCTAGATGCTTACAATGCCAATCCAACTAGCTTATTAGTAGCATTAGATAATTTTAGCTCTATAAAACACAGCTCTAAAGTTGCCATCTTAGGGGACATGTTTGAACTAGGAGAATATGCTTTTGATGAACATGAAAATATCGTAGCCTATTGTAAGAATTTAGATATTCATCGATGTATTTTTGTTGGTGAAGAATTCTCTAAAACCACTGCCTTAGAGAAGTATAAAAATTTCGAAAAACTGAAGACTGAAATCAAAAAATCTCCATTGAAAAATAGCTATATTTTAATCAAAGGGTCTAGAGGAATGTCTTTAGAGAGACTTTTGGAAATAATTAATTAATGTTTTGCTTATGATATTCAAGTAGATTATCAATAGGTCTTTGAATAACATCAGTAATTACTAATTCGTTTTTATCAGCAACGTCATCTAATATTTCTCTAAAATAATGCGCAATCGATCCTATAAAGTAAATAGGCGTATCTGAGTTTAATTTATACGGTAAAATTCTGTATTTAAAAAATTTTTCAAACCCCTTTTTCATTAATCTTCTTACGTATTTTTCGTCTTTAAAATCAAACATAAACTTAGCAAAAGAGGCTAAATACATATTTGGGTTTTGTTCCCTGTATAAGTTTGTTTTAATGGCATCAGGATCTAATTCAAATTCATTTTCAAATTTTTCAACCATGTACTTTGGCATCATTCCATAAAAATAATCCCGTATCAATCGTTTCCCAAAATAGTTTCCACTTGCTTCATCCATTAGTACATACCCCAACGAGGGAACTTGCATATGCATAGATTCACCATCAAAATAACAACTATTAGAACCAGTTCCTAAAATACAAACCAATGCTGGAGCATTTCCTGAAGCAGCATAAACAGCCGCTAACATATCTTCCTCTATGGTAATGGTGGCATTTTTAAAAATTGCTCCCATCACCTTTTTTAAAATGGCACAGGCTTTTGGAGTTCCGCAACCTGCTCCATAAAAATAGACTTCTGTTACCTCATCTTTAATGTTGATGAGCTGAAACATATTAATGATTCTATTGGTTAATTCTTCAGAGGAAATGACTGCTGGGTTTAACCCTAAAGTTCTCACTCTAAAACGCTCTTGTTTATTGTTATCAATAGCTATCCAATCAGCTTTTGTAGAACCACCATCTGCAATTAAAATCATATAATTTGGTTTGAATTGTCCAAATATATCATAAGAAAATCGGTTACACAACAACTATGAGAAACTCAATCGTTTTCGAAGAAAAAATAATTAAAAACCTGAGCCTATGCTATCAAAAATCTTTAAAGGTATGAGAAGTTTTTAGTTCCTACAAGAACAAAAAAACACCCTGATTACCAGAGCGTTATTTTGTCATAAAACAATAGCAGATTACTTTTTAAGCAACCAACTACTAGACTGTATTTTATCTCCAAGACCATCTACTAAGTTAATTCCCATCTGATCGCAAATAGGTCTTTCTGGGATGGTGTTGTTATTTTGATCTCCTCCATTAGCAAAACTCAAATCATAGGATTCTCCATAGTCTTTGGCAATCTTTTCAATGGTTTTGCAAACCGTTCTGTCTTGATCTATAGACAACACACAATGATCTACAGATTTTATATTAGAAACGATAAAAACACGTTCTTGTTCTTGTTGAAATTCTTTAGATCCTTTTAATGATCTTTGATGATCGTTATTTACAATCACAAACAATTCATCAGCTAGGGCTTTTGCATTGTTAAAATACTCAATATGTCCTTTGTGTATGGGATTAAAATACCCAGATACAATCATTCCTTTTTTCTTACTCATGTTATTCTTTTTTATCTTCCAAAATCATCTTGCACTCGTATAATATCGTCTTCATCCGAAGGATGTGTAGCATCGGTATGTTGCCAAATTTCTGCTACAACTGAAATTTCGTCTAAGCCAATTAAACGGTGACGCTCACCTTGTTTTAAAATGATTTGATCACCTTCATTATATTCTTTCATCTCATTTTCTTCATCAGAATCACTTCTAATAATCCCAGCAGTTCCTTTGTATACTTGCCAAATTTCTGCACGTCTGTTATGATATTGCCAAGACAAACGAGCATTGGATTTTACAATGAGTATTTTTGGACTCAATTTCCCACCTATTTTTAAGGTGTTTACGTCTATACCTTCAAAGAATTTATTTGAAAAATCTTGTGCTTGACTTTCATCAATCACTAAAAATCCTCCCCAAGGTCTTTCAAAATCGTGAGAAACTACCTTGAATCCAAAAGATTCGATCTCTTTTTTTATTTCTTGATACATATATTTATTTAGTGTACATTTTTTGATAATATGCTTGATAATCTCCAGAGGTTACATTATCCAACCATTCTTGATTTTCTAGATACCAAGCTACTGTTTTTTCAATCCCTTCCTCAAATTGCAAAGAAGGTTCCCAACCCAATTCGTTTTTTAATTTTGAGGAGTCAATTGCATACCGTAAATCATGACCTGCCCTATCAGTTACATAGGTAATGAGTTTATCAGAGGTTCCTTCTTCTCTACCAAGCAATCGATCTACGGTTTTAATCATCACTTTAATCAAGTCAATGTTTTTCCATTCATTAAAACCACCAATATTGTAGGTTTCTCCTAATTTACCATTGTGAAATATCACATCAATCGCTCTAGCATGATCATCTACAAACAACCAATCACGCACATTTTCTCCAGTGCCATAGACAGGTAACGGTTTATTATTTACAATGTTGTTTATAAATAACGGAATCAATTTCTCTGGAAACTGATACGAACCATAATTATTGGAACAATTAGAAATCACAACAGGTAATCCATAGGTATCTGCAAATGCTCTTACAAAATGATCTGAAGACGCCTTGGATGCCGAATATGGAGAATGAGGATCATAAGCGGTTTCTTCAGTAAAAAACCCTTCCTCTTCAAGAGATCCATATACTTCGTCTGTTGAAACGTGGTAAAATAATTTATTGGTGAAATTTCCGTTCCAAGTTTCTTTTGCCGCTTGCAATAAACTAAGGGTTCCCATCACATTCGTTCGTGCAAATGAAAACGGATCTTTAATAGACCGATCTACATGTGATTCTGCCGCTAAGTGAATAACACTATCAATTTGATATTTTTTAAAAACTTGGTTTACTTTTTCTACATCACAAATATCACATTTTATAAAAGTGTAATTTTCTTTATTCTCTATATCTTTTAAATTCTCTAAATTACCAGCATAGGTAAGCACATCCATGTTTATAATATGGTAGTCTGGATATTTATTAACCAATAATCTCACTAAATGAGACCCTATAAATCCTGCGCCTCCGGTAACTAATATGTTTCTCATGAGTTGTGATTTATTTTTTTTATACAATTGGTTAGTGAATCCCTCCAATGAGGAATTGTAACTTTAAAATCAGATGTTATCTTAGATTTATCTAGCACTGAATACAAAGGTCTTATAGCTTGTGTGGGATAATCTTTCGTTTCAATTGGAATTATATTACAATCAATATTGCTGATTTCCATAATAGCCCTTGCAAAATCATACCAAGAAGCAACTCCTTCATTAGAGTAATGATAAAGGCTTCCTTTCTTACTTATATTCGTAGAACCTGCGTTACTTAAAATATCCAAACATGTTTTAGCCAAATCTTTGGCAAAGGTAGGAGTTCCCTTCTGATCAGAAACAACCTGTATAGATTTTTTTTGATTTCCTAAACGCAACATTGTTTTTACAAAATTATTCCCGTAGACTGAATACAGCCAAGAGGTTCTAATCACTATGGCATCAATACTGCTATTAAGAACTGCCAACTCACCTGCTCTTTTGGTCTCTCCATACACTCCAATTGGGCTTACTGGATCTGATTCTTTGTAGGGCTGTGAATGGTTTCCATCAAACACATAATCTGTAGAGATATGAATTAACTTCCCATCTACTTTTTTTAGGGCATCTACCAAATTTAAAACCCCCTCAGAGTTCACTTTTTGAGCAATCTGTTCCTCCTCCTCTGCTTTATCAACCGCAGTATACGCCGCACAATTAATCACTGCATTGATATGTTGATCTGTAATGAACGTATTTAATACCTCTGTATCACAAATATCCAACTCAGGTAGGTCTCTAAAGATACATTCCAAGTTTTCATAATCAGAGGCTAACTCTTTGATTTCAGACCCCAATTGACCGTTCGACCCTGTGATTAACACCTTCATATGTTATGTTGTAAATGGGGTTTCAAATTCTGAAAAAAATGGAAGTTTTGCATCTTTCTCTGAAACCAACACTTCGCTTTCATTGACTCCCCATTGGATGTTTAGTGTTGGATCATCCCAACGAATTCCTGCATCATGTGTTGGTGCATAGCTATTGTCAACCTTGTAAGAAACTGTGGCAGTGTTACTAAGTACAAGAAAACCATGAGCAAATCCTCTTGGAATAAATACTTGTTTTTTGTTCTCTCCTGAGAGTTCAACTATAACATTTTGTCCATAGGTGTTAGATCCTTCTCTAATGTCTACTGCAACGTCCAACACTTTACCTTCTATACAACGAACTAATTTAGCTTGAGTGTAGGGAGGTTTTTGAAAATGCAATCCTCTCAACA
Source organism: Flavobacterium sp. (assembly GCA_015665265.1). GTDB lineage: Bacteria > Bacteroidota > Bacteroidia > Flavobacteriales > Flavobacteriaceae > Polaribacter. The sequence continues at coordinate 1,989 of JADFAM010000057.1, read as the reverse complement.
CCCCTTTAGAAGATTTCGATTCATTGTCTTGCATAAATGATATTTTCCCAAAAGCTTCCTCAAACTTTTTTTTATTGTAACTTTCTAAAAAGTACCCTCTATCATCATCAAATACTGTAGGTTCTATAATCACAAGTCCTTCTATAGGGGTATTTACAAACTTCATTTATTTAATCATATTTAGAAGATACTGACCATATCCATTTTTTTTCAAAGGCTCAGCTAATTTTCTAACTTGCTGAGCATTGATATACTTCATTCTATAAGCGATTTCTTCTAAACAAGCAACTTTTAAACCTTGCCTTTTTTCAATAGTTTCAATAAACTGACCAGCTTGCATTAAAGAATCGTGTGTACCAGTATCTAACCAAGCAAAACCTCTTCCCAACAATTCTACCTTTAAAGTTTTGTGTTGTAAGTAGGTTTGATTAACTGAGGTAATTTCCAATTCTCCTCTTTCTGAAGGTTGGATATTTTTGGCAATTTGTACGACGTCATTGGTATAAAAGTACAAACCAACTACAGCAAAGTTTGATTTTGGATCTTTTGGTTTCTCTTCTATGGAAATTACGTTTCCTTTTGTATCAAATTCTGCTACTCCGTAACGTTCAGGATCATTCACATAGTATCCGAATATAGTAGATTTCCCTTCTGCTACATTTTTTCTAGCATTTTGCAACATCCCCGAAAAACCAACACCATAAAAGATATTATCACCCAAAACCAAACAAACATCATCTGTTCCAATAAATTTCTCCCCAATAATAAATGCTTGTGCTAAACCATCTGGACTAGGTTGTTCTTTGTAAGACAACTGTAGGCCTATTTCAGAACCATCACCCAATAACTTTTCAAAATTAGGAAGATCTTCAGGTGTAGAAATTATTAATATGTCTTGAATACCAGCCAACATTAACACTGATAAAGGGTAATAAATCATTGGTTTATCATAGACAGGTAATAACTGCTTTGACACCCCTTTTGTAATTGGATACAAACGTGTGCCACTACCTCCTGCTAATATGATTCCTTTCATAATTCAAAGTTAATCATTCTGATTAAAATATCTAGTTTTTAAAAAATGAAGTTGGGGTATCTTAAAAAAGTAAAATATTTTGCATTTGTATAGAGGAAGCTCCTAGATAAGTTAATTTCACCTTAACTTAAGTTAAGGTAAAAGAGAGGATTTCAATTTGATTAAAATAAATTGACTACAGTCCTTAGTCTTTTCAAAAATAAATTGGTTTTAACCCTTTATTTATCAGTAATTTAACTTTTTTATTTTTAAAAAAATAACGTATCTTGATATAGAAATAATCGTTAAATATTTTTATATTATTTGTTAAAATATAAATTTATTAACGTTATTTCCATGTTAAATAATTAAAATAACATATGTTATATGCACGTTAATTTCTATCAAAAACCAAAAATAAAGACACATAAGACACCTCTAAAAGTAGAAAAATCCGTTTTATTTTTTGACTATTTAGCACATTTTATTTCCAATTCTGCCACAAAAAGAGTTCAAGGATATGGTACGGTCGGTTTAGCGCATAATACCATTCGAACTTACAAATCTTTACTTAGAATTATAAAAGTATATGAGTTAGAAAAATCTGAGAAATTGTATATCAACAGTATCGATAAACATACTGCTGAATTATTTACACGATTCTTAAAAATTGAACAGCAGTATAGAGATAATTACTGCGGTCAACTCTTAAAATTATTGAAAATTATTTTGCGTGATGCTGAGAAAAGTGGTTTGGAAGTGCATCCCTATTCCAATTATATTGAGTCTTTTAAACAGAAAAGTTCCGATCGCATCCTTCACATTTTAAATCCATCAGAGATAAAAGCATTAAAGGGATTAAAACAGATTCCTGAAGAATATATTGATAGCTATAATTGGTTATTAATCGGTTTATGCATTGGGCAGCGCGTTTCCGATTTGCTAAAGTTAACACCTAGAAATCTTAGAAAAGC
>JADFAM010000050.1 GCA_015665265.1 Flavobacterium sp. | reverse complement strand
CGCTTCAAGCTTCTCCTGTAATTATTGAAGATGGAGCTTTTATAGGTTCTAGATCAATTGTAGTAGAAGGAGTTAGAGTATGTAAAGAAGCTGTATTAGGTGCGAATGTTGTATTAACAATGAGTACAAAAATTATTGACGTAACTTGTGATACTCCCATAGAGATGAAAGGGTTGGTTCCAGAGAGAAGTGTGGTGATTCCTGGTAGCTATACTAAAAAATTTTCTGCGGGTGATTATCAAGTTCCTTGTGCCTTAATTATCGGAAAACGAAAAGAAAGTACCAATAAAAAAACCTCTTTAAATGATGCGCTACGAGAATATGATGTAGCTGTTTAAGAAAAATGAAAATTACAGCAATCATACCAACATTAAATGAAGAAGTTCATATTGAAGACTCTATAAAATCGGTTGATTTTGCAGATGAAATTATTGTGATAGATTCATTCAGTCAAGACTCAACAGTTGAGATTGCGAAAAAATACAACGTAAAAGTTATTCAACGAGTTTTTGATGATTTTTCCTCACAAAAGAATTTTGCCATTGATCTTGCAAAAAATGATTGGATCTATATTTTAGATGCAGATGAAAGAGTTACTCCAGAACTAAAAAAAGAAATTCTAAATATAGATGAAACAACTACAAAATTTGTTGGATTTTACGTTAGGAGAAACTTTTATCTTGGTGATAAACAGATAAAATATACAGGTTGTCAAAGAGATAAAGTCATTCGTTTATTTCGTAGAAGTAAATGTAGATATAACGGTCTTAAAGTTCATGAAACAATAAATGCAGAGGGAGCTCTTGGGTTTTTTAAAAATAAAGTTGACCATTTTTCATACAGAGATTTTGATCATTACATGACTAAACAAAAATTATATGCTCAAATTCAAGCACAACAATTAAATGATAAAGGACAGAAAGTAAGATTATTTCATTTATTTGTTAAACCTCTGGTTACTTTTATCATTCATTTTATCATCCGATTGGGGTTTTTAGATGGTTATGCAGGGTATTTAATATCAAAAATAAGAGCCTACAGAGTACTTGATAGATATATGAATCTTTGGTATTTGAATAATAAGAGAAATAATAGTAACACCATCACATGAAAATTATAATACTAGCTGCTGGAATTGGTTCTAGATTAGGAAATCCTTTTCCAAAGCCTCTAACACCTTTGAAAGATGGGCGAAGCATTATGCAACGTCAAATTAATAACATTACAACGTATTTTGATGTAAATGATATTACTACTGTTGTAGGCTTTAAAAAGAATTTAATTATGGAACAATTTCCAGAGGTAAATTATGTTTACAATCCATTTTTCGATAGAACAAATACCTCTAAAAGTTTGTTGCGAGCATTAAAAAAACACAGAGGTAATTCTATTTTGTGGTTTAATGGAGACGTTGTATTTGACCATCAATTATTATCATTACTATTGGAAGATATTAATAATAATCAATCGTTTGTTTCTGTTAACACCCAAAGCGTTTCTGATGAAGAGGTAAAGTATACCCTCAAAGATGGTTATGTTCAACACCTTTCTAAAGAGGTAAAAAATGGATTGGGTGAAGCGGTAGGAATCAATTTTATTTCTTCAAATGATTTAGATATTTTCATTAATCAACTCGAAACATGTGATGATAACGATTATTTTGAAAAAGGGTTAGAAATGGCAATCGCTAATGATCATTTAAAATTGAAAGTGATCGATATTTCAGAATACAATTGTATAGAAGTAGATTTTAAAGAAGATTTAAAGAACGCTAATGAAATAGTATAATTACTAATTATGAAGACTATTTTATTTTGTATGAATCCATATTCTTTTGGAATTTTAGAACCTGTTATGCAAGTTTTAAAAGAAAATAATTATGAATACATCTGGTTTGTAAGAACAGCTATTTTAGATAAATTTCCATACCAAGATCAATGTTATACAACTAAAATTGAAGATTTAGTTCGTTTTAAGAGTGACGCTATTTTTGTTCCTGGGAATGAAGTTCCTCATTATCTAAGAGGGGTTAAAACTCAAGTTTTTCATGGTTTAGCTGGTGAAAAGAAAGGACATTTTAGAATTCGTAATTATTTTGATTTGTATTTAACACAAGGGCCATATTTTACAAAATGGTTCTCTGAAGCAGCAAGGAAGCATAAAGACTTCAGTGTGGTAGAGACAGGTTGGCCAAAATTAGATGTTTATGGTAAAGAACTTCACAAATATGACACAGATAAACTAACATTATTAAAAAAGTTTAAAGCAAAAAAAATAATTCTTTACGCCCCTACATTTTCACCATCATTAACTAGTGCTCCACATTTATTAACTCAAATCGAGGAGTTAGCCACTAGTAAAAAATACCTTATTGTGATTAAATTTCACGATTTAATGGCTAAAGATTTAATAGACTCCTATAAGAAATTGTCAATGCGATTAACAAATGTGCTTTTTATTGAGGAGCTTAACATTACTAAGTATTTGTTAATTGCTGATCTAATGATTAGTGATACTTCATCTGTTGTCTATGAATTTCTTCTTTTAGATAAGCCTGTAATAACATTTAAAAATAATTCTCTTGCTGTAAAGTGGGATAATCAGTTATCATACAATGGTTTAGTAAAAAGTGTTACTCAAAATTTATTAGAAGACCCTTTCAAACAAGAGCGTTTAAATATTTTAAAAGAATACCACCCCTACGCAGATGGAAATTCTGCAGAACGAATGGTTGACGCAGTTGAGGAGTATATAAAAGAGAATGGTGTTCCAGAAAAAAGAGTAATTTCATGGTTCCGTAGATATAAAATAAATAAAATTTTTAAAAAAATTTGACAACAAAAAAAATTTTAAATCAATCCATTGAAGCACTGCTTAATTCGCAGGTTATTCTTTATCCTACAGATACGGTGTGGGGTTTAGGTTGCGATGCTACAAACATTGATGCAGTTACTAAAATTTTTAAATTAAAGAATAGAATAGAAAGTAAAAGTTTAGTGGTTTTAGTAAGTTCTATAGAGATGTTGTGTACTTATGTCGATGCTGTCCCACAAAAAGCTATTGATATAATTTCAACAACTAAGAAACCGACCACCATAATATACAACAACCCCAAAGGATTAGCGGCTAATGCCATAGCTTTAGATAATACTATAGCCATTAGAATTCCAACTCATAACTATTGTTTGGAGATCATCAATAAACTTGGAAAGCCAATTATTTCAACTTCAGCCAATATAAGCGGAGAATCTACTCCTAAATCATTTTCAGAAATAAGTCTACCAATTTTGGAGGGCGTAGATTATGTAGTAAATTTGGAGCAAGATAAAATTACAGATAAATCTTCAACAATTTTAAAATTAGTTGGGAATACTATTGAGGTAATAAGAGCTTAATTCATGCAAAATCAAAACTACAAAGAAGCTATTAAAAGTGATATCTTCTCTATTATAACTAGGGCTTCTGAGATTTTAGAGGTAAAAAGTTATGTGATAGGAGGGTTTGTGCGTGATTATATCTTACAAAGGGGAGTCGCTAAAGATATAGATATTGTAACTGTTGGAAATGGCATAGCCTTGGCAAAAAAAGTAGCCTCTTTATTACCAAATAAACCAAAAGTTCAAGTATTTAAAACCTACGGTACAGCCATGTTGGTTTATAAAGATATGGAGCTTGAATTTGTTGGGGCTAGAAAAGAATCGTACACCGAAGATAGCAGAAATCCAGAGGTTTCTGTAGGAACTTTAAAGGATGATCAAAATAGAAGAGATTTTACAATCAATGCCTTAGCTATAAGTTTACATCAAGATGACTATGGAACCTTGTTAGATCCTTTTAACGGTTTAAAGGATTTAGAAAAAGGAATTATTAAAACACCTTTAAATCCAGACATAACCTATTCTGATGATCCGCTTCGTATGATGCGTGCTATTAGATTTGCTACTCAATTAAATTTTAAAATTCAGGAGAACTCGTTATTAGCTATTACGAAGAATGCATCTCGTTTAGCTATTATTACAAAGGAACGTATCGTTGTAGAATTAAATAAAATAATTGACGCTACACAACCTTCCATAGGATTTTTACTATTAGAAAAAACAAATTTATTGGAAATGATTCTTCCAGAATTAATTGCTTTAAAAGGAGTTGAAGAAGTAGAGGGTCAAAAACATAAAGATAATTTCTATCACACTCTAGAAGTTGTTGATAATATTTCAAAAGCTACAGAGGATACTTGGTTAAGATGGGCCGCCTTACTCCATGATATTGGAAAAGCACCTACTAAAAGATTTGACAAGAAAGTAGGATGGACTTTTCATGCACACGAGTTCGTTGGATCTAAAATGGTTTATAAGTTGTTCAAACGTTTAAAAATGCCATTAAATTCAAAAATGAAGTTTGTGCAGAAATTGGTGTTATTAAGTTCTAGACCTATTGTTTTAGCAACTGAAGTTACAGACTCAGCAGTTAGAAGATTGGTGTTTGATACAGGTGATGATATAGATGCACTAATGACATTATGTGAAGCTGATATTACTACAAAGAATCCAAAAAAATTTGAACGCTATCACAAAAACTTTCAAAATGTTCGTGAAAAAATAAAAGAAGTTGAAGAAAGAGATCATATTCGAAATTTCCAACCTCCAATAAGTGGTGAGGAAATTATGAAAACTTTCAACTTACAGCCTTGCCGTGAAATTGGTCAGTTAAAAGAGGCTATAAAAGAAGCTATACTAGAGGGTGAAATTCCAAATAATCACAAGGCATCCTATAATTTTATGCTACAAAAAGGGGAGGAGCTTGGTTTAAAAATTGGGTAAACTATTCCTGAAATAACGTATCAATTTTTTCAGAACAGTTTTTCCATGAGTGTTCTAGAGCCGTTTTTCTCACATCTATGGTTTTTTTGTCTGCCAATTTAATAAGTCGTATTACTTCTTGATAATCTGCATCAACATCAAATAAAAAACCATTGTACCCATCTGAAATTATATCAGGGCAAAATCCTGTTTTTGAGGCTATAGGGAAACAATTAGACAACATGGCTTCTAATACAGGAACAGGGCCACCCTCCAATGTAGATGGAGAAATAAATATATCTATAGTATTATATAAATCAGGGTATGTGTGATAGGATTCATTATTGTAATAGGTGAAGTTTGTCATTTTTTTCATTTCATCATACCTTTCATAATTCTCCCAATACCTCCCAATTAGATAAAATTTTCTTTCAGGCATATTTTTAACCAACTGATAGACCATTTCTGGGTTTTTACGCTCACCAAATGCACTACAAAAACCAACAGCACCCGTTTCTCGTTGATGTGTGTAAAAGAAATCAGGATCTGAAGCGATGTGAATTAGCTCGGTTTTTTTAGCATCTAATCCAGCAGCAATTAACTCTTTTTGAACCTTAGAATTTAAACAAATAACTTTATCAGCTTTATTTAAGCACCAGATTACATGACTTTCTGAAAAAGAAAAGGTCCAGTTGGGATGCGTAAACATTACTATATTTTTTCGATTTAAAATTTTCGGATTATGACGTATTGCTCTATAAAAGTATTGATGAAAAACAAAAAAATATCCATCAGAATCTGGTAAGTCACGTAATCTATTTTGGAAATAAGTATTACTATGTAAACCAGAGAATTTTGCAAGCCTTCTCACTTTTGCACCAAATATCCAATCTTTATCAGCCTCTCTCGCTACATAAGTAATTGATGTGAAAACACTATTTTTAGTTTTTTTTAGAAATTTAGAATGAAGAATTGCAATCCAATATTTCCATTTGAATAACAGTGTAAAAATGATTTGTTCTAAAATCATCATTGTAGCGTTTGCATGGTAACTAGCTTAAAGTATTCTCCTTTTTTAGCCAATAATTCATCGTGTTTCCCTTGTTCAATAATGATTCCTTTTCTCAATACAACTATATTATCGGCGTTTTGAATGGTAGATAATCTATGAGCAATTACTAATGATGTTCTATTTTTCATCATTTTTTCTAGAGCTGTTTGAACCAACTGTTCAGATTCTGTATCTAATGCAGAGGTTGCTTCATCTAAAATCATAATTGGAGGATTTTTTAAAACTGCTCTGGCAATTGATAAACGTTGTTTTTGACCTCCAGATAATTTATTTCCTCCATCTCCAATATTAGTTTCGTATTGCTTTGGAAGTTCTTTAATAAATTCATGAGCATTGGCTATGTCCGCCGCATTTCTTATTTCTTTCGCAGAAGCATCTTGTTTTCCAAGTTTAATATTTTCCGATACACTATCATTAAATAAAATAGAATCTTGAGTTACGATACCCATTAGTCCCAACAGTGATTTTTTTGATAGATTTTTTACGTTGTTTCCATCTAAAGAAATACTACCTTCATTTACATCATAAAAACGAGTTACTAAATTAGCTATAGTAGATTTTCCACTACCGGATTGTCCTACTAAAGCCACTGAAGTTCCTTTGGGAACTTTAAGAGAAAAATCTTTTAATACATAGTCATCTTCGTATTTGAACGACACATTTTTAAATTCAATTTCTGAATTAAAATCTTTTTTATGAATAGCACTTGGACTGTCTTTGAGAACGTCCTCTGTTTCTAAGATGGCTAAAATTCTTTCTGCAGCTGCATTTCCTTTTTTAATGGTAAAACTAGCCTTAGAGATTGATTTAGCCGGTGTGATGATATTATATGCAAAGCCTAAAAAAGGAATGAATGCTGAGGGAGGAATCGATTTTTCAATTAATACTAATGAACCTCCATACCAAATTAAAACACAAAAAACCATGATTCCTAAAATTTCACTTACTGGAGCAGCAAGTTGGGTTCTAGTAAGTAACTTGTTCATTAATTTTTCAAAACGAAGTGTGGAGTTTTTAAACTTAGTGCCAAAAACATCTTCTGCATTAAATCCTTTAATTACGCGTAGTCCAGATAATGTTTCTTCCAGTAGTGATAAAAAATACCCTTGTTCTCGTTGAGTTTTATCTGATGTTTTCTTAAGGTTCTTTCCTAAAATATTGATGATGAAACCAGCTATGGGAACAAAGACAAAAATAAAAATTGTTAGTTTAACACTAATGGCTAACATAGAGATGATGGTTACAATAATCATTATTGGATCTCTAAATATTAATTCTAAAATTGACAGAAAAGAATAATGAACTTCTATGACGTCTGGTCCAATTCTAGCCATAATATCACCCTTCTTTTTTTCAGAAAAATAGGAAATTGGTAAAGAGATTGTTTTCTGATATAAATCGTTTCTAATATCTTTTAAAACCCCATTTTTTAAAAACGTTATGGCATAAAACCCAAGATAACTAAAAATGTTTTTTAAGATGATTACAACCAATATTAACGCGATAACTATCAATAATTTTTTCTCTTGATCATCACCTACTTTATTCATCATGAAAAAACTAAAATAGTCATTCATATATTCTCCCAAAGATGTAAAACCTTTGTAAACAGGTTCAATAATCTCTTTATTTTGGTCTTCACCAAATATGACTTGTAAGAGCGGCATTAATACATAAAAAGAAAGTGCTGAGAAAATAGCATAAAAAATATTAAATATGATGTTTAAAACCGCATATAATTTATAGGGTTTTGCATATTGTAATATTTTTTTAAAATAGATCATTAAATTGCCATTTCAGTTATAATTCTATCAATTTTAGCCTCCAATTCTTGTTCTTTTTCAATGGCATTTTCAACAGAGTCTAGTTGAGATTGAACACTAAAGTAAAATTTAATTTTAGGTTCTGTACCACTAGGTCTTGCTGCTACTTTAGTTCCGTCTTCTGTGTGATAAATTAATACATTTGATTTCGGGAGGTTCATTATTGTTACTTCTCCAGTATTCATATTTTTTTCAGTAGATGCATCATAATCATTTACATAGGTTACTTTAGAACCATCGATATGAGTTAGAGGATTTTTACGTAAATCAATCATAATTTGCTTGATTTGTGCTGCTCCATCCATCCCTTTTTTTGTAAAAGAAACTAAACGCTCTTTGTAGAAACTATGCTTTGCGTACAGTTCCAATAGTGAATCGTAAAAAGAACTTCCATTTGATTTGGCAGCAGCTGCAATTTCACAAGCTAGCAATGCAGAGGTTACAGCATCTTTATCTCTAACAAAATCACCTACCATATACCCAAAACTTTCTTCACCACCACCAATAAACTCTAGATCTGGGAAATCTTGAATCATTTTTGCAATCCATTTAAATCCGGTGAGTCCAATTTTAGTTTCTACACCATAACTTTTGGCAATATCATTTACCATAGAAGTAGAGACTATAGTAGAGCCAATAAATTGCTTTCCATTAAGTTTTCCTTGTTGTTGCCATTGTTTGATTAAGAAATCAGTCATGACTACCATGGCCTGATTTCCATTTAGTAATTTAATTTTTCCGTCAGAATCTCTAACAGCAATTCCAATTCTATCACTATCTGGGTCTGTTCCCAAAACAATATCAGCCCCAATTTTTTCAGCAAGATTTGTTGCCATTTCTAGGGCTTCAGGTTCTTCTGGATTGGGAGATTTTACTGTTGGAAAATCTCCATCAGGTATTTCTTGTTCTTTAATGCTATGAACTTGAGAATAGCCAGCTCTTTTTAAAACTTCTGGGATTAATTTTACAGAGGTTCCGTGCAATGATGTAAAAACAATTTTTAAATTCTCTCTTCCTTGTATGTCAAATGTTCCGTTTTTAATGGAAGCTTTCCAAAAAGCCTCATCTACCTCTGCACCAATTTCAGAAATTAATGCAGGTTTTGCATTAAAGTTAATATCCGAAAATTCTAAAGAATTTACTTCATCGATAATTCTCTTATCTTGGGGAGGAACAATTTGACCACCATCTGTCCAATACACTTTATAGCCATTGTATTCTGGTGGGTTATGGGAAGCTGTTAATACAATCCCAGCATGACAATTTAATTCATTTACAGCAAATGACAGTTCTGGAGTAGGACGAAGGTCTTCAAAAAGAACTACGTGGATATCATTTGCAGACAACACTTCGGCAACCAATCTTGAGAATGTATCACTGTTGTGTCTACAATCATATGCGATGGCTACTTTAATTTTTTGATTTGGATAAGATTCTTTTAGGTAATTACTCAATCCTTGGGTAGCCTTTCCTAATGTATATTTATTTATTCTGTTGGTTCCAGCTCCCATCATTCCGCGCATACCACCTGTACCGAATTCAAGATCTTTGTAAAATCGATCAGTTAAATCATCAGAATTATCTGTAATGAGTTGTTGTATTTCATTTTGAGTTTCTGTATCAAATGTATCTGAAAGCCATAATGTAGCTTTGTCTAAAATATTTTTCATTGTTTATAAATCCAATTTTTATGGAATTAGTAATTTAATTTTTCTTTGATTGTGTAATAGTTACCAGTCTCTTTGGTTTTTAAAATAAGTTCACCAATGAAGCCAGCTAAAAAAAGTTGTGTGCCTAATATCATGCTCACCATAGAGATGTAAAACCAGGGGTTGTCTGTAACCAAAATAGCCTTCATTCCTTGTGATATTTTATAGAGTTTAGAAACTCCTAAATATCCAGCAGAAAAGAATCCAAAGATAAACATGAGTGTTCCCCATAGTCCAAAGAAATGCATGGGTCTTTTACCAAATTTTGATAAAAAAGAAATGGTGATGAGATCTAAAAAACCATTGATAAATCTACTCATGCCAAATTTTGTTTCTCCGTATTTTCTTGCTTGGTGTTGAACAATTTTTTCACCAATTTTTAAAAATCCTTCATTTTTTGCTAAAACAGGAATATATCGATGCATTTCACCTCGTACCTTAACTGTTTTAACAACGATGTTTTTGTATGCCTTTAAGCCACAATTAAAATCATGTAAATCTAAACCTGATGTTTTTCTAGCTGCCCAATTAAATAATTTTGAAGGGATGTTTTTTGCAATTACATTATCATACCTTTTCTTTTTCCATCCAGAGACTAGATCAAAATTTCCTTCTGTGATTAGTTTATATAATCCAGGAATTTCGTCTGGGCTATCTTGCAAGTCAGCATCCATGGTAATCACAACGTTTCCAACTGCAATTTGAAAGCCAGCATGTAATGCTTGTGATTTTCCAAAGTTTTTTTGGAAACGAATACCTTTTACACTGCTTGTTTTTTGTGATATTTGTTCAATAACTTTCCATGATGCATCCGTGCTACCATCATCTATAAAAATGACCTCATATAAAAACCGATTGGACTGCATCATAGATGCAATCCAATCGTATAGTTCTTTTAAAGATTCTTCTTCGTTAAATAAAGGTATGACAACCGATATGTCCATAGATGATTATTTATAGTGCAAAGTTAAACATATTCTTTACATTATATATAAATTCTAATATTGGTCTTCTTCTGTTTTTTTCATAATTGCCCCTGCAATGGCTGAAATAATAAAACCAAAGAATGCAGCAGCAATGATACCAATGGCTGAGGTGATTGCTGGACTAGAAAATTTTTCCATCATTGATTTCGAGGATTCTATTTGTTCTTCAGTCATATTTAATTCTTCCCAAGCAAGAACTTGTTTCTCCATCAAAAGGTTCATGAAGTCAGGTTCAATAAAATTAATGAAAATTAAATTATAAATGATTCCTATTAAACCACTTATAATAGAAATTCCAACACCAATCTTAACAGATTGCCCCCAAGAGATAAGGTTATCATTTGCAGATTTAAAATTTTTAATACCCAAAACTATAACAATAATCATGGCTACAAAACCTAGCGTGCCTACTCTCCAGTCTTGGTCAAGATGAATGCCTATTGCATAGGCAATTAAGTTGATGAAAATACTTGTTAGACCTAAAATTAGTCCATAATTTAACATTGTGCTTTTACTTGAAACTTGATTTTCCATGATTGTTATATTAATTAGTTTTTTTACAAATATATAGCTTTCATTATAGTAATCTTTACTCTTGATGAAACTGTAATAAATAGTTAGAGTACAAAAGGTTATAAAAGTTACATTAAAAAAGGATAAAGTTTCATTTGTTTAAATAAAAATTGGTTGTAAATTTGCCACGGCAAGTCCTACACAACTAGCTCCCTCGGAATCTCCCAGGGCGGGAACGCAGCAAGAGTACTTGGTTGTAGCAGTGTGATGTAGGTAGCTTGCCTTTTTTTGTATATAACTTTCTTTTTCTTTTCATTTACTATTATTCATAAGTCTGTTAATATCTAGCAATTAAAATCTAAGATTTACATCCTTTCTTTTTGGATATTTGTGTAAAAAATTAGTCTTATTCATTTTTTTATGTTCAAAGTAGTTTTAATCACAGGAGCCTCATCAGGAATTGGAAAATCTGCAGCTGAGTTTTTATCAGCTAAAGGCTTCAAGGTTTATGGTACTGGAAGAAATCCAAAAATAAATGAACAAAACAGGTATTCATTAATTCCCTTGGATGTCACAAAACCTGAAACAATCACTTTAGCTATAGATTTGATTTTAGAAAAAGAAGGTCGTCTAGATGTACTTGTGAATAATGCTGGAATGGGAATAACTGGTCCCATAGAAGATACCCCCACCAGTGAAATGAGAAAAGTTTTTGAAACTAATTTTTTTGGAGCCATAGACGTGATGAAAGCTGTTCTCCCTCAGATGCGTAAACAGCAATCTGGAACCATCATCAACGTCACATCAATTGCTGGATATATGGGTTTACCTTATAGAGGCGTATATTCTGCAACAAAAGGAGCTTTAGATTTAGTGTCAGAGGCGGCTAGAATGGAGGTAAAGGAGTTTGGTGTTACTATAGTTACTATTGCTCCCGGCGATGTAGCTACCAATATAGCAGCTGGTAGATATCATACCCCTGTTTTTGATAACTCTGCCTATAAAGAAAAGTATCAGAAGAATTTAGATTTAATGGATTCACATGTAGATAGTGGAATGAATCCAATTAAAATGGCTGAAAAGATACATCAGATTGTTAACTTAAAACAACCAATTGTGCACTATAAAGTAGGTGCATTTATGGAAAAATTTTCCATAGTGTTAAAAAAAATACTACCTAGTAAAATTTACGAAAAACTATTAATGAATCATTATAAATTATAATTAAGAACTAAACAAATCATATGAAATTTTTTATTGACACTGCCAATTTAGAACAAATTAAAGAAGCCCAAGCAATGGGTATTTTGGACGGAGTAACCACCAATCCGTCTTTAATGGCTAAAGAGGGTATTACTGGTGAAGCTAACATCATTAATCATTACAAAGCAATTTGTGAGGAAGTAGATGGAGATGTTTCAGCTGAGGTAATCTCTACAGACTTTGAAGGAATGGTTTGGGAAGGAGAAGCTTTAGCTGCCTTAAACCCTCAAATTGTTGTGAAGCTACCTATGATAGCTGATGGTGTAAAAGCTTGTAAATATTTTTCAGATAAAGGAATTAAAACAAATGTTACTTTAGTTTTTTCAGCTGGTCAAGCATTACTAGCAGCTAAAGCCGGGGCTACCTATGTTTCTCCTTTTATCGGACGATTAGATGATATTTCTACAGATGGATTAAATTTAATTTCTGAGATTAGATTAATCTATGACAATTATATGTATGATACCCAAATACTAGCAGCATCAGTAAGGCATACAATGCATATTATAGATTGTGCTAAAATAGGTGCAGATGTGATGACGGGTCCATTAAGTGCCATTTCTGGTTTGTTAAAACATCCACTGACTGATATTGGTTTGGCTAAGTTTTTAGCTGATTTCAAAAAAGGAAATTAAAGTACTTGATTTCAAATAATCAGTAAAATCAGGAAATAAAAAAGTAAGTCATTTTTTATTTCCTGATTTTTTTATTTTAACAATTAAATCCTAGATAAAGGCAGTAACTTTGCAAACGAGGAATTGATCAATTTTTTAACAGAAAATGTATCCTAAAAAAGAATTAGCACAAATTATTATCGCTGCTTGTTACCAATTTGAAATCCAGACTATTGTTATTTCACCAGGTTCAAGAAATGCGCCGCTTACAATAGGTTTTTCTAATCATCAAGATTTTGAAGCTTTAAGCATAGTTGATGAGCGGTGCGCCGCTTTTTTTGCTTTAGGAATTGCTCAACAATCACAAAGGCCAGTTGCTTTGGTTTGCACATCGGGTTCTGCCATGTTAAATTATTATCCAGCAATAGCAGAAGCTTTTTACAGTCAAATTCCTTTGGTTGTAATTTCAGCAGATAGACCCTCTCATTTAATTGATATTGGTGATGGCCAAACTATCCGTCAAGAAAATGTATTTGAGAATCATATTTTATTCAGTGCAAATTTGAAAGAAAATGATTCTGAAAATAATATAATAAAGTTGTCAAAGGCTTTTTCATTGCTTCATAAAGTAAAAGGTCCTATTCACATCAATGTACCTTTTGACGAACCTTTATATGAAACAGTAAGTGTTATGAGTGATTTCTCATTAATAAAAGAAGAATCAGGTACTGAGGTTGTTATTGATTATGAAAATCTGGCTCAACAATGGAATAGCGCAAGCAAGAAAATGATTTTGGTAGGGGTGCATTATCCAAATTCAGAATTAGAAATTTTATTAGATAAAGTTGCTGATGATCCTTCTGTGTTAGTACTCACAGAAACTACTTCTAACCTTCACAACAAAAGATTTATTAATTCTATAGACAATCTAATTTTTAATTTAACAAAAGAAGAGTTTTCAAACCTTCAGCCAGATATACTTTTAACTTTTGGAGGATTGATAGTTTCTAAAAAAATCAAAAAGTTTTTACGAGATTATTCGCCATCAGAACATTGGCATATTAATGAGTTAAGAGCTTTTGATACGTATCATGTTTTAAGCAAACACATTAAAACGGATAGTTTTTCTTTCTTTGAAAATTTTCATAAGCTAGTAGATTTTAATAATAATAGTAACTACGAACATCACTGGACTCATTATAAAAATTTAACCAGAGAAAAACACAAACAATATATTAAAAATGCTATTTACTCAGATTTAAAAGTATTTGAGAAGATATTAAACGTAATTCCAGATTTTTCAGAGGTTCAATTTAGTAATAGTGCTATTATTAGATATTCTCAACTTTTTGATATGAATAAAACAATTACGGTTTTTTGTAATCGTGGAACTAGTGGAATAGATGGGAGTACTAGCACGGCTATTGGAGCCGCATTCATGTCAAAAAAGAGAACTACGTTAATTTCTGGTGATCTCAGTTTTTTCTATGACAGCAATGCCCTTTGGAATGATTATATTCCAACTAATTTTAGAATTATTATTATTAATAATTCTGGAGGAGGTATTTTTAAAATAATACCAGGGCCAAAAAAATCAAATGCTTTAAA
>JADFAM010000107.1 GCA_015665265.1 Flavobacterium sp. | reverse complement strand
ATTAGCTCTTGTATTTCTAAAAAGGAACATGCAGCGCTTCAATCTAAACACAATAAAACCAAAGATGAACTTCTAGCAGTAAAAAACAGTTTAACAAAATGTGTTATTGATAATGAAAAATGTGATGCTGATGTAGCAAACTTAAATAATATCATTGCTGATTTAAAAAATGATAAAAAAAAGACCTTAGAATATGTTGATAACTTGACCGTATTAACTCAAGGAGCTACAGATAATATTAAAGAAACACTTGCTCAATTAAGCAAAAAAGACAAGTATATTAATAGAATTAGAGCTGCTGCTACAAAAAAAGATTCTTTAAATTTAGTTGTAGCTTTCAACTTAAAAAAAGAATTAAAAGACGGTATTGATGATGAAGACATCGAAATAAATGTAGAAAAAACAGTCGTTTTTATCTCTATTTCTGACAAATTACTGTTTAAAAGTGGTAGTTACACAATAACCGAAAAAGCGTATTCGGTATTAGAAAAAGTCGCCACAGTGATCAACAGTCAGCCTGAGATGGATGTTATGATTGAAGGCCACACAGATTCTACACCAATTAATAATGATATTATTCAAGATAATTGGGATTTATCTACGAAGAGAGCCACCTCTATTACTAGAGTGTTACAATCTAAATTTGAAGTAGAACCAGGAAGGTTAATCGCTGCTGGAAGAAGTAGCTATGTACCACTTGCACCAAATGATACACCTGCTAATAAATCAAAAAACAGAAGAACCAAAATTATTATTTTACCAAAAATTGGCCAATTCTTTGAAATGTTAGAAACCAAAGCTGAGTAAAAGACTTACTTTAAAAATAAAAAAAGCATCACAGCTGTGATGCTTTTTTTATTCTAAAATTTTAATAAAATCCTCAAAAGCAACATAATACGGTTGATTTTTAAAAACAGGATTCTCAATGCTTTCTGCATTAGCAATTCCAACTCCAGCAAACCAGACTTTAGCGTCTTGCTTTTTTGCATGTTCTTTGAATGTTTCCATCCATAAAACGTCATATTCTTCAGGATTTTGAATATTATTAGAAGCTTTAACCAATACAAAAATAGTAGGTTCTCCTTTTTTAAATAAGACAAATTGAGGATGTTTTCTTAACTTACTGTTTATAGCTTGAAACTCATACCCCATTTTCTCTAATTTCTTTCCAACAATATTCATAGCAAGATTATGAAGTTCTTGTTTTGTTAATACTTGCATAATTTATTATTTTATACCTTTAAAATTTAAAACAATGATACACTTGAATATAAAACCTATTGTACTTATTTTAATATTATTGATAATCTCTTGTAAGAGCGCAAAATTAAGTTCTAGTAAAACAGATATTCAATATCAAAAAGAAGGATATACTTATGGTATTATTACACCCAAAGATAACGGAAATTGTGGTTGGATTATCTCTGTAGCCAAAAATATTAACTATGACCCAATTAATATTGAAGATGAAAAATTTGTTCAATTTTCCTTAACAAAGGAGAGTATCTATTTTAAATTTCTGCCCTTAAGAATGAAAAATCGTTGTAAAAATGCATCTCCAATAGCACTTGTTGAAGTTGCTTTGACTACTAATTAAAAACTACTCAACTACAATTTTTTTAACAGTTGAGCTTTTGTCATGTCCCAGTCTAATTAGATATATTCCTTTTGAAGCATAAGACATATCTAATGTGTGAGAATAAAATCCTGAGGTGTTTTTTAATGTTTTCCAGAGAAGTCTTTGACCACCCATATTATAAATATCTAAATTTAAATCTTCATAGGAATTTGTATTCGTTAAAGAAACTTCAAATTGATTGTTTCCTTTGTTTAAAATTTTAAACTCTCCCTCCAATTCATCATTAGAAACAGAAAGAGCTAATTCAGTACAAATTTGAATAGACCAATCAATCAGATTTCCACCGTCTTGATTTGCATCATCATTTATGTGAAGTATCCAGTCCCCAGCAGACATTAATCCATTTAGGTCATTTAAACTTCCTGTTGGACTATAAGATCCAGTAAATGGAGATTCTCCATTGCTTACATCTGTACTTGCATCATCATCTAAAACAGTATTTGTAAAATTATCACCATTACTTCCTACATCCTCAAATAGTATTATTTCTGTAACACCGTCTGGAGCAATCAATTTAACCTCTAAATCAGCTATCCAAGTATGTTCTATATTCAAAGTTAAATTCACATCAGTAATCACAGCATTTTGATCCATATTAATTATAGATGTTGTTACCCCTATGTCTGGTCCTATGGTATAATTTGTATCATTTATTCTTGTGTAACATGATGAATTTAAAACGTCTATTTGTGAAGTATTGTTTGATGCATCAGAATCTGACTCTAAAAGAGTTTGAGCTACTATGTTATAATTTCCATCCATAGAGAAGTTTCCTAAAGTAGAAAAAGTGTAAGACATTGCTTGCCCAACACCTAAAGGTCCTGCTATACTCTCCGTAACTGAGGGAGCGCCATTAATTGAATAGGATGCCTCAAAATTAGACTGAGAAGCAGTTCCAAAATTTTCTATGGTTACAACAATAGGTTCATTTGCTAATGCTTCTCCATCTGTAGGTGAAGTAATTGCCGTTACTCCAATATCATTTGTAAAAATATAGGTTACCTCTTGAGTAACAGAATCATTAGTAGGATCCTCATCTCCATTCAATAAAGATGATGAAGTAATAGTATATGTTTCTCCTTCATTTGATAAATCAGCAGTTGTTGTAAAAGTGTATTGAGCTATTGAACCTGAGGTGATGGTCTCTGAATAGGTTTCAATAACCTCAACATTATTACCTATTTGATAGGATACGTCAAATCCTGAGACATCAGCTTCTCCTAAATTTTGAATAGTAACTGTTACTGATTGGTTAGTACTTAAAACTCCAGAAAAAGGAGTATCGATACTAATAATAGCTAAATCATTATTAAAATTTGAGGCTATTTGAAAAACTCCAGCTATATTTTTTCTACCCCCAGACATAACTTCATTAATAAACCAGAATTTTTTGTCATTATCTGGGTCTAAATCTATTTTACTATAATCTCCATAACGAGTACCTGGAATATTTGCATCACCTTCAACTATAATCCCCTCTTCTAATGTCATAACATTAATTGGATCCTGAGCAAAACGTCCTGTATAATAGGACCCAACTCTTACTTGAGAATCGGAACTATTGTCACTAGACATACCCGAATAGCCCATCCCAATATTCCCTCTAACATCCATAATTAAACTTGCATTCCAAGCATGTCTGTTATCAGGTGCAGTATACGTTCCTTCTTGGAAAATTTCCCAAGGCTCTCCATCTTCAGTTTGTCTTAATTCATACCAACGAATACCAGCCTGCTTTGTACTAGACCCATCTACATCTACCACAAAATTAAATAAGGCAGAATTATAATTTGAAAACTTTCTAAATTGTGCTTGATTCATGATTGTGGCCTGAAGGGCGTCTATGGTAGCACCTCCATCTGGTTGAGGTAAATTAGAAAAGCTTCCACCGTCAAAAACACTTACAAAAGGAGTAGTTGTTAACTCTACAGCAGCAGAAATTTCAGAGTCATTAGGACTATCCCAATCTATAGCTACATTCCATAGTTTTACGTGATCTGTATCTACTCCAGACCATGCATCATCTTGCATATACATTACTGTTGCACCTCCAGATGTTGGGAAATTAGCATCAGTAATATTTAAAACCTGAGGACTATGAAAACCACTGGTCACCAATCCTGGCAAAGAAAATGATAATATCTGTGGATCTGTTCCAGCAGAAGCTGCATCTAGCATAGCAGCTCTTTCAAAAACATGTAATTTATTTGCACTTCCAGTATTTTCTGTCATATAATATCCATCTCTCCATACAGATAGTTTTTGGTAATCACTAACAGCTGTATAACTATAAACTGTCCAACTATCATTAACCGGATCTGGACCATCTGAGACCGCTACTTGAACACCACCACCTAGAAAACTTAATATCCATCTATCGGCGGCATTATCATAGCTGGCAGTTAAATCACAACATCCACCAGAGGTAAATATGGTTGGATTAGGAGAAACCAGTCCATCAGTTAAAGAATTTCCACTTTTATCAAAAATTTGAAATGCGGTATTAATTACTGAAATATAATGATTGGGTCCAACAGCTCCTGCAGGATCGGTGGGTTGAGAATTAGAAGAACCTGTTTCGAAAACTAATTCTGGAGTTCTATTTGGAGACCTATGTCTTAAATCATCAGAATATTTTGCTAATGGATCATCTCCTTCTGAACCTTTACCAATAACAACATCATATTTAGAAGACCTTCCATCTAACATTTCTTTTTGTTGTTGAAGATTTGGCCTAGCTAAATTATCTATTCTAGAAGAGATCGATGCCACATATTCTACTTTTGAGGGCTTTCCTATTAAATCTGGTTTTTTAGGCTCATTTTTTACTTCTTGTGAAAAGATTATCTGCATAAAAAATAATGCTATGATAACTGATGAAGATTTTTTAAAGTACATAATTCTTATAATTAGTTGATAAATTAAGGGTGTTATTTTAAACACCTTAAATTTACACAAATAATAACAAATAGCACTTAAATCTACTAAATAAGAAGAATAATGAAATTAAAGATTAAAATTACTGCATTATTCATAAAATTAATTGTTAAAAACAATTAATTTTATGTTCTTTTATTTCTCCTATTATAATTTTTATCCCCACGAGTTTTTGGCTTCTTATACTTTTTTGCTATCTCTCTACTGTAAGACCCTCCTTGATTTGTTTTTTGGTTTTTTTGACTTTTTTCATGAAAAGCTGGCCCTGGAATATATTCCTCAGAAACTCTATTTTTTGAAATTTCTTGGTCTTCTTTGGGTCGCTCCTCTTCTGTTAATTGTTTAGATATTTCTACCTCCTCTGGAAAATCAAGTACTGGAATTTTATACTTCATTAAAACTTCAATTCTTTCTTTTGATTCTAGCTCCTTCTCTGTAGAAAATAAAATTGTTTTCCCTTCACGCTCTGCTCGTCCAGTTCTTCCAATTCTATGCATGTAATTTTCTGGAAAATAAGGTGTATCAAAATTAACAACATGTGTAATGCCATCTAAATCTAATCCACGAGCCATTACATCTGTAGCAACTAAAATACGATTACTTCCCTCATCAAACTGGCGAATTGAACGTATTCTATAGTTTTGTGTTTTATTAGAGTGTATCACGCAACTATCAGATCCAAAAACTTCCTCAAGTGAATTAAATAATAAATCTGCTCTACGTTTATTGGAAACAAAAACTAAGACTTTACTATACTCCTCTTTGTCTTCTAGCAAATAATTTAGCAAGTTTGCTTTTGTATAAAAATTAGTAGCTAAATAAGATGTTTGTTTAATATTATCTAAAGGTGTTCCGCTTAAAGCAACTGAAATTTTCTGTGGGGCTTTAAAAAAGTCTGTAATTAGTAAATCTACTTCATTGGTCATTGTAGCTGAAAACATAATATTTTGTCTTCTTTTTGGTAGTAAATCAAAAATATTAAGCAGCTGAAAACGAAATCCTAAATCTAGCATAATATCTACCTCATCTATCACTAATTTTTGAATTGATTTTAATTTTAGAACATTACTTAGTGCTAAATCATATAATCTTCCTGGTGTCGCTACAATAATATCTGTTCCTTGAGCTACAGCTTGTTTTTGTGTATTTATATTAGTTCCTCCATATACTCCTAGAACTCTATTATTTATATAGGTTGATAGTTTTTCAATTTCCTCAACAACTTGCAATACCAGTTCTCGAGTTGGAACAACTACTAATACTCTGGGGGTTACTTGCTTTGAGAATTTTAGGTCTCTGAGAATAGGCATCATATAAGCAAATGTTTTTCCAGTTCCCGTTTGAGCAATTCCAACAACATCTTTACCAGAACGAACAACAGAATAGGCAGCTTCTTGAATAGGAGTTGGATGGGTAAATCCTAACTCTTCAATACTGTTGTAAAGTTGTTTTGATAAA
Source organism: Flavobacterium sp. (assembly GCA_015665265.1). Classification (GTDB taxonomy): domain Bacteria; phylum Bacteroidota; class Bacteroidia; order Flavobacteriales; family Flavobacteriaceae; genus Polaribacter. Next base: position 8,598 of record JADFAM010000107.1, on the reverse strand, counting down.
TCTAACTCTTGAAAAGTAGTCATATAAAAAAATTTATGCAAAGGTAACTTGTTTATTTGTGCTTCTCTAAAATTGATGTAGTTTTTGAATGGTTGAGTTCCATCAAGGATATTTTATAAAATTTTAACTACTTAATAGTAGAAATGAACTCATGAATATTAAAAAAAATTTGTAATTTTAAGTGGAAATCTAACTGCAAAAAAAAATGAAGAATCCAAAGAGACTAGAAGAAGCAATCATTAAATTATATAAAGCCTTCCATAATAATTCTCTGGATCCAGAGGATTGTGCTGCTTGTGCCGTTGGTAACATATTAGACAATCATGACAGTTGGAAACATCTTTCTAATGATCATGGGTCATTGCAACTTAACTACATAGGGTCTGTTCACCAAAAATTAGGAAGAACATTTAATGGATATACTCCAAAACAACTTTTACAGATTGAAAAAATATTTTTGGAAGCATGTGGTTTTAAAACACCTCTTTGCCACTATAATCAAAAACCACTAAATCCTAGAAATAAAGAACTATTATTTAATGGACTAACAGCAGTTATTACCTATTTGTGTAAGCTAGATGGTGTTCCCAATGTAATGGACTATTCAAAATTATTTGAATATGAGAATAATGAGCCAATCTACCATTTAGAAACAATTTTAAAATAAAAAACCAGCAAGTATAGCTGGTTTTTTTATTATTATGACTACTTGAGATTAACCTCCAAAGTCATCAAATCTGATATTTTCATCCGGGATACCAAAATCCTCACCCATCTTTTGTACTGCTTTGTTCATAAGTGGTGGTCCACAGAAATACAATTCAATATCTTCTGGTGAATCATGAAGATTCAAATAATTATCTATAACACAATTATGAATAAAACCAGTAAATCCATCTCCTTCTCCTTCAATTCCATCTTTCACTTTCCAATTGTCTTCTTCCATTGGTTCAGACAAGGCCATGTAAAACTTAAAGTTTGGAAAATCTTTTTCCAAGGATTTAAAGTGATCTATGTAAAATAATTCTCTTTTTGATCTACCTCCATACCAGTAAGTTACTTTACGACCAGTTTTTAGAGTTTTGAATAAATGATACAAATGAGAACGCATTGGCGCCATACCTGCTCCACCTCCAACGTACAACATCTCAGATTCTGATTCATTAATAAAGAATTCTCCGTAAGGTCCGGAAATGATAACTTTATCTCCAGGTTTTTGGCCAAAAATATAAGAGGATGCTACACCTGGATTTACATCCATCCATCCGTTCTTAGCACGATCCCATGGTGGAGTAGCAATTCGAACATTTAACATAATCTCTCTACCTTCTGCAGGATAAGAGGCCATTGAATAAGCTCTTTCTACTGTCTCATTATTTTTCATTACTAAAGGCCATAGACCAAATTTATCCCATTCTGCCTGGAATTTATCAGGTGTTTCATGCTCTTCTGGGTGAGCTGTAATGTCTATGTCAGAAAACTTTATCTCACAATTAGGTATTTCTATTTGAATATATCCTCCTGCTTTATACCCCATATCTTCAGGTATCTCAACAACAAATTCTTTAATAAAAGAGGCAACATTATAGTTTCTAACAACTGTTGCTTCCCATTTCTTTATTCCAAATACTTCTTCTGGAATAGAAATATCCATGTCTTGTTTTACCTTAACTTGACAAGCTAAACGTATTCCATGCTTTAATTCTTTTCTTGAGAAATGAGGGGTTTCTGTTGGCAAAGCTTCACCTCCTCCTGAATTCACATGACATTCACATTGAACGCAAGAACCTCCACCACCACAAGCTGATGGTAAAAAAATCTTTTCATTTCCTAAAGTAGTTAGAAGTGTACTTCCTGAAGCTACCTCAATTTTCTTTTCTCCGTTAATGGTAATAGTGACTGGACCTGATGGAGATAATTTTTGCTTAACAAATAATAATAGTGCTACTAATAACAATGTAATCAGTAAAAAAGCTGCTACGGTTGCTAAAATAGTTCCTGTGGTGCCTGCTGCTAATGATATCATACTAGTTTTCTGTTTCTTTAATATTTTCTGCTACTACATTTGTATCTTCTTTCTCTGCAATCTCTGTAGTAATTTGTTTGTCAGTTGATTCGGAGCTAGGTTCTAATTTAATTAGAGTAGCTGCTTCTGTAGTTTGTTCTTTTTTATCTTCGTCACCTCCTGTTAGCATTCCTCCAAAACTCATAAACCCAATAGCCATAAGACCAGTAATGATGAATGTAATTCCTAATCCTCTCAAAGCTGGAGGGACACTAGAATATCTAATTTTCTCACGTATGGCTGCTATTGCTAAAATGGCTAAGAACCATCCAATACCTGATCCTACACCATATGTTAACGCTAATCCTAGGCTCGGTATCTCACGTGACTGCATAAATAAGGACCCCCCTAGAATGGCACAGTTTACAGCAATTAATGGCAAGAAAATTCCTAAAGAATTGTATAGAGAAGGTGAAAATTTTTCAACAACAATTTCAACTAATTGAACCATTGTTGCGATGGTTGCAATAAACATAATAAATGAAAGGAAACTTAAGTCTAGTGTTTCACTACCATCTACTCCATATTTTGGATCTAACCAAACCAAGGCTCCTTCTTGTAATAAATATTGGTCTAACAACCAGTTTAATGGAACTGTTACAGCCAAAACAAAGATAACAGCAGCTCCTAATCCTACAGCTGTAGTTACTTTTTTTGATACGGCTAAGTAAGAGCACATCCCAAGGAATGTTGCAAATACCATGTTGTCAATAAAGATCGATTTAAAAAATAATTCTAAGTGCTCCATATCTATTAATTTTCTTCGATTAGTGCTTGATTTCTACTTCGTTGAACCCATATGATTAGTCCAACTACAATAAGTGCCATTGGTGACAATAACATGAATCCATTATTTTCGTATCCAATTGAATATAGCCCTGTTTTTTCGATTGGATCTCCTAATACTTGTATTCCGAGTAAAGTTCCTGAACCCAACAATTCTCTAAAAAACCCAACAATAATTAAAATAACTGCATATCCCAAAGAGTTTCCAATACCATCTAGAAAAGATTTCCAAGGACCATTCCCAAGAGCAAATGCCTCAAAACGTCCCATAATGATACAGTTTGTGATGATTAGTCCAACAAATACTGAAAGTGTTTTACTTAGTTCATAAGCGAAAGCTTTTAAAACTAAATCAACAATAATTACTAAAGTTGCAACTACAATTAGTTGTACAATAATTCTAATTTTTGAAGGAATGATGTTTCTCATTAATGAAATCACTACATTTCCTAGTCCTAGAACAAATAAAACTGAAACAGACATTACAATTGAAGCTTGAAGTTCGGCTGTAATTGCCAATGCAGAACAGATTCCTAATACCTGAATTGTAATAGGATTATTATCTGTTAACGGGTCTGTGATTAATTTTGCGTCTTTTTTTGATAAAAGTTTCATTTATTAAATCATTTTTAAAAATCAAGATTATTTAAAGCTGGTGAGGCAATATCATAACTATATCCTCTCCAAAAATTTGTATCTCCATCATATTTCCATACAACTTCTCCACTTTGAGAAACCTCCCAGTATCCGTAATCACCCTCGCAAATAAGAGTATTCCCATTTTGCAACCTAACTGCTCCAGAAAATTTAGGTGCATACATGTCAGGATTCGTATAACTCCAAACTATATTGGGTTCATTATTTACATTTGGTGAAAGACTAAATACTTCAGGCAGCTCCAGTTCATAAACTATTGATTGTAGTAAATCTCCGTAATTATTAACATACACTAACATATTACCTTGACCTTGAACATCTCCTTCCAAAAGATTTGGAAAGTGATTATTATTAAAAATAGTAGTTCCCTCAGTATTTTTATATGCTGATGGATTACCATAACGATAAATTAAGTCTCCTCCTTTACCATAATTTCCTCCTGAATTACTTTCTGCTTGACTAGTTGAAGTACTATGGTCTATAACCCATATTTCGTTGTAAAAGTTTACACTAACGTGAATCACATCCTTGTTTATATCGTAATCAATACCATTAGCATGCATGATATCTCCACCAGGTGTATTTGAATTATAATTAAAATCTATTTTTTCTGGATAATTTGAGATCACCCCAAAATTAGGAAGAGATGGGTCTGTATCTTGAATTAATCTGTCCCAACTTCTCCACTCCCAAACTATATCATTATTATTAGGGTTAATTTCAATTAATTTTTCTGGAAAAACATCAACATTTGTTATAATACCAGCTTGATGTGCTTGTTCAACAGTTATTCTCTCCCAAACCATAACTAAAATATTTCCACTTGGTAACATTTCAACATCATGATGTGCTAAAAAATTATCATCAGCAATTTTATACTGCCATTTTAAAGATCCGTCATTATTAAATAATTTTATAATTCCTGAACCTCCACCTATCGTAAAAGGTCTATCCACATCTTTAAAAATTCCCAGGAGCTCTCCATTATCAAGTAGCTCAACATCATTTCCTAAATTATCTTCAAAATTCCAAGTCCACAACTTTTCTCCCTTTTTATTTATTAGATAAGAGCTAGTCCCACCATTTTCAATCAAAAACAAATAGTTTTCATCAATCAAATCTTGCTCATAGATCACTATTTCTGGTGTTAAAACTATCTCTTCGATAACTTCATCATTTTTTTTATTACATGAAACTATTATTAATAAAAAAATGAAAAAAGGTAGTTTATTAATTAAGTTTGAAATCATAAGCTATTGTTTTAAAGTTTTGAAATAATCTACGTATAATTTCAAATCAGATTTTATCATCGCAGAAACACCGTCGCCTGTAATGGTTGCTCCAGCAATGGCGTCTACTTCATAATCTGTTTTATCGTTATTTTTTGGATCATTATTTCCTTTAGCTACAGTAATTCCTTTAAAATTACCTGAAGCGTCTAGCAGATGCTCACCTATAAAGTCATCCATAAAATAACGTTGCTTGATGTTAGCACCTAAACCTGGTGTTTCTCCTTTATGATCAAAATACGCTCCTTGTACAATCATATTTTCGTCCATGGCAACGTATCCCCAAATAGCATCCCATAGGCCTTTACCTCTTATAGGAGCAACATAAAAAGTTTTACCATCTTTTTCACCTACAAATAATGGCAATCTTCTAACACCTCCGTTTTTTGCTTTTGATTTTTCTTTCTTTACATCAATTAAATAAGCCTTCTCATCTTCTGAAATATCGGCTCCTTTAATAACTAACTGTTGTTTGATATATTTTTTAAATTCTGAGCCAGCAAGGGATGTAGAAACAAATGAAGCGCTAGATGCATCATTTTCATTGACACCCATTGCATACAAGATGTTTTGTTGCTTTTCTATTCTTTTATTTTCATCAATATTAGGCTTTAAAGACGACGCTAAATAAGCTAATAAAGATCCAACAACTAATACCATTCCTATGGCAAACATCATTGTGTATGAATTACTATCTGTTTTTTTAGACATAATTATGCAGTTTTGACTTTTAAACGTTTCAATCTTTTCTTTACATTCCCTTGCACCACGTAATGGTCTATTGTAGGAGCAAAAACGTTCATTAAAAGAATGGCTAAGAATACCCCTTCTGGATAAGCTGGGTTAAACACACGAATCATGATTGAAATAAATCCAATCAAGAAACCGTAAATCCATTTTCCTTTATTTGTTTGAGATCCTGTTACAGGGTCGGTTGCCATAAAGACAGCCCCAAATGCCAAACCACCAATCATTAAGTGTTGCCACCATTCGGTGTTCATTAATCCGTAAAACTTACTGGAGTCTGTAATGATATCTGCTGCTACTACTTGATTAAAAATGATTCCCATGACAGCAGCTCCAATAAATGTAGAAAGAATAATTCTCCAACTACCTATCTTCGTAAAGATTAAAAAAGCGGCTCCTAACAGAATTAAAAAAGTTGAAGTTTCTCCAACTGAACCAGGTATAAAACCAAAGAACATGTCCGAATAAGAATACATTATTTCTTGATTTTGAGCATAGCTTCCTAAAATTGTTTCTCCAGAAATTGCATCTGGTGTCCCTACTCTATTCACCGCATCATATACCCAAACTTTATCTCCACTCATCCAAGTTGGATACGCAAAAAACAAGAACGCTCTAATAGTTAGTGCTGGGTTTAAAATATTCATCCCTGTTCCACCAAATACTTCTTTTCCAATAACAACTCCAAAAACTACTGCTACTGAAAGCATCCATAATGGAGTATCAATTGGAACAATTAATGGAACTAACATACCTGTAACTAGATATCCTTCCTCAACTTCATGACCTTTAATCACAGCAAAAATAAATTCAACCAACAAACCTACACCATAGGAAACAACTACTAAAGGAAGTACTTTAATGATTCCAATCCAAAAATTATCCCAGGTAATAAAACTTCCTAGTAAAGAAAATTCTGTTGTAATTCCTTTTGCTGCATCTATTGCTGCATAGTGTTGATATCCCGCATTAAACATACCAAACAACAAACATGGAATTAAAGCCATGATTACAGTATTCATGGTACGCTTTAAATCATCTGCTGCTTTGATGTGAGTTCCGTTGTGAGTTACCTCATTTGGTAAATATAAGAAAGTATGGATAGCGTTGAACGCTGGAGCCATCTTTGTTCCTTTATATTTCTCTTTTAAATTATGTAAATTACTTTTTAAGCTCATTTTTATCTTTTTTTAGCCTAATTCTTCTTTCATTAAATCTAAACCTTCTCTAACAATTTGTTGGTGAGGCTGTTTAGAGACACAAATAAATTCTGTGAGTGCAAAATCTTCTGGTGCAACTTCATATCCACCTAAATTTTCCATCTCATCTAAATCTTGATACATACACGCTTTTAAAAACTGTAACGGAAACATATCTAAAGGAAATACATTCTCATAAGAACCGGTAACCACAAAAGCTCTGTGTTCTCCGTTTGTATTTGTATTTAAATCATATTTTTTCTTTGGAGTTAACCAAGAAAAAGTCAAAGCTCTTGAAGGAGAAATTTTATTAAAAACAGGTTTGTTCCATCCAAAGAACTCATAATCGTCACCTTCAGGAATCGCTGTAATTTGATTGTCATAATATCCTAAAAAACCATCTTCAGAAACTTGTGTTCCTGAAAGAACATTCCCACTAATAATTCTTGTATTTTCTAAATTTATATTGTTGTCAACAATAGCTGATATTGATGCACCCGCTACTACTGAAACGTAGGAGGGTTTATCAAACTGTGAACCCGTTAAAGCAAGAGTTCTTGTGATATTAAATTTTCCTGTTAACAATAATTCTCCAATAACTATTAAATCTTGAGGGTTAATTACCCATACAACTTCTCCTTTATTTATTGGGTCTATCTGTGAAATTTGAGTACTTACATTCCCTACAGGGTGTGGTCCTGATACTTTATGAAGTTCTAGATTTGATAAATTAGAAAATGGCGAATTTGAATCTTTTCCAACAGATACATGTACTTTTCCTGGTGTTAGCTTGGAAATAGCTGTAATAGCTGCCTGTAACTCTTTTTCTTTACCCTCCAAAGTGTAATCATAGTTGGCGGCTAGTGGCGAACTTGCGTATGCTGAAACAAAAATTGATTTAGGTGATTGGTTTGGATTGGCTATGATATCAAATGGTCTTTGCTTTATAAATGGCCAACAACCAGCGTTTAAAAAGTGATTCTTAATTTCTTCTGCAGACATAGTATCAACATCTTGCTTCCCGAAATTTTTAAAATCTTGCTTTCCATCAGCAGAAATTTTAATGGAAACTATTTTACGTTTTGCTCCACGAACAATCTCGCTAACTTTTCCACTTACTGGACTGGAAAATAAAATACGATCATCACTTTTTGAATAAAAAAGAGATTCTCCAGCTTTTACTTCTGTTCCTTCTTTGGCTATTAGTTTTGGGATAATTCCATGAAAGTTTTCTGGCTTTAAAGCAAACACACCTTTAACAGATATGTTACTAGTTGTTAGATCTGCTTCTCCAACTAGACTAATGTTTAAACCTTTTTTGATACGAATGTCTTTTGACATGTTATAATCGGAATTTAATTGTCTTAAAAAATCATGCAAATTTACAGATTTTGCATAGGATGTTAGAACAAAAGAAGCTTTAAATTAAGTATTTAAACTTATTTATAATTATTCTAAATAGAATTTATTTATCCCTAGTTTTTTATTGATTAAATTTGTGTGATAAACATCATATAAATTTAAAGACATCAAATTTATTTTTTCATGAAAAACATACTTTTCCCTTTATTTTTTATATCATTATGTGTAAGCTTTAATGCGCAAAAAATTCCTCCTAATCATATAAAATCCATTCAGCTTCTTCATACAAATGAGTCTACTTTTAATCATATTATCCCTTTAGGAAAAACATTTGAATTGAATTTTGATGATTTAGATGGAGACCAAAAAGATTATTATTACAAGATAGAATTAATGACTCACAATTGGGAAAAAAGTAACGTAATTTCCAATCAGTATATCAATGGTTTTGATTCTAATATTATTTTTAACGTCGAAAATTCTTTTAATACAT
>JADFAM010000119.1 GCA_015665265.1 Flavobacterium sp. | reverse complement strand
CATACCCACTTCTTTGGGTGTTGCAAATTGAAATTTATTAGATGTTTTATTTTGTTGTTGTTCTAAGCAAGAGCTTATTAATAAACAAACGATAAGAAAAAAGGTGAGAGTAGTTCTATTCATTTTAATTGATTTTGATTTGAGGTTAATTTATTGAAGAGTTAATAATCTTTGCTAAAGGCTTAGCAATATATGTTTTTAATTTCTTACAAATATCAACAATTATGCCTAATTAAAAAATGGCTTTTAAATTAATTGATCCCGTATGAATAGTTTTAGAATTCAAACTCTTTCTCCCTTTATAATTTAGATTTAAGTTTAAGTAAGAATTTAGTTTTTTACTCCATAAAAAAGTCCAAGTGTAATTGGTGCCTTCTTGAAGACCCTCTAACATTTGATATCCAACAGGTGAGTTAGGGTTTCCGTCAAAGTCATTAAAAAAAGTTGTAAAATTAGCATTAAATTGTGTTGTTGTCTTTTTTAGGTAAAAATATTCAATTCCAATTTTTTGCTGTTTTAATTTTTCAAATTCTGAGAGGTTATTCTTTTTATCTTTTACATGATAAAATGCTGAAAACCGGTTATCATTATCTAAAACATAACTTATTTTTGGTTGGAAAGCATAAGTGTTTATCTTATAATTTCGATTGTTGAAATTTTCAGTTTCTAAATTATTTTCTGAAAGTTTTCCTTGTAAATCAACCAGCCAAAATTTGCCAACCTTGTGTTGAAAATCTATTTGTTGATACTTAATGTCTGTATCTTGGCTTCCGATACTATATTGTTGTTTATTTTCGGTTCTTGCAAATGTATACGTAGTACTATATTTTTGAAGCCCTCTATTAAAATACAGACTATTTTTAATTGCATAATTAATACGTATCTGATTATTTGTATCTGAAATAAAAGGATTTAAACTAAACTTATTTGAGGTGCGTTCCACTTCATTACTGCTGCTTAAAAAAAACTGATGGTAGAATTTTGAAAGTATTTTTTTAATCCCTGTTTTGTTGGCCCATTGACTAGCATTTAAGGTAATAGATTGGTTTATTTTGGCACTTTGGGTAGGAATAAATTGTAAGTTAGGTAATGGAACTCGTAAGAAATTTGCCTGATCTTGAAATTCTGCAATTTCGAATTCATCAAACTCTTGAATTCCATTATCATTGTAGTCTATCCAAGTATAAAAACCCTGTCCTGCTTCAACTTCTACATAGATAAAATCTTGTTGTGCCACATTACCTGAAGAGGTTTCGTATCTAGTACCAAGAGTGATAAAATTTTTAAAAAAGCGTTGGTTGTAAATAATCCTTGAATTTAATGACTTTTGATTGTCTGAAAAGGTGTTTTTTGTTTCTCTATAATTTGCATATAAAGAAAGGTTTGTTTGTTCAGTTTTAATAATTTTAGCATCTAAGTAGTAGGTTTTTCTGTTATTTATTTCTGTAAACATGTTATTTCTTATACTGTCATTATCTCTATAACTATACCCAAGTTTTGCATATACATTTGTGCTATCTCCTACACCTAAATACGCCTCATATTCTTTAAATCTATGATTAGTAAGAATAGATTCTTGTGATGGTTTTACTTTTCCATCATTAGTCTCTAGATTTAAAAATCCACCAATCCAAGAGCCAGATAAGCTCTGCTCTAACCCTGCTTTTACCCTTAGAAAATTATTATTTTGTAGCGAAGAGTTATTTGATAAAAAACTACTATTTGTATAAAAAGAAGTAGTATTAAATTGCATTTTAGACTTGATTAAGTGCTTGTTTCCATCAAAATTATCTGAAAATTTAAGTTGCTGAAATGAATAGGTTAAGAAATTTTCTTCCCCGTTTTCTAAGCTAATATCAACACCTACTTGTTGCTGGTTACCTGATGGATTAACTAAATTCCAATCTCTGTTAAACTCTACTGATTGAAATCGTTGAATGGTTTTAAAATTCTTGTGTATAAATAGATAGTTTACATTACTAGTGAGTTTCCATTTTTTATCTAACAATAGTTGTTTCCATTGTAGCTTTGTAGCAGCCCCTTTATTTAAATTATTATCTATGGAAGAGAACAAATTTTGATCACTATTACTAAATGCTAATTCTGATGAAATTACAGACTTAATAGTTGGTTTAAAGGTAGAATTCAGAACTGCTATTTGTAATTTTGTTGGAGCTATTAATTGTGTAATTGGGCGATAGTTTCCTAGATTAGTTCCAACATATATAAATACATTTCCATTGGCAAATGTGTTACCTAATATATAATCTCCCTCATTAGATCCAACATTTTTAAAAGTTACGGTAAATAAATCATCATTTTGGTTGGTAGAATATTCATAATATTCTGTTGTTCCGGTTTGTACTTTTTTATATAGAATTCTGTTTACATCATATACATCTGGATAGGCACTTTCTCCCACCATTAAATCAGTATTGTTACCAGCGTTTGCTAAAATTCCTTTTTGGATATCTGTTAAATTTGATTGTATTGGTTGATTTTTGACATCATTTTCGTTGTAAAAATATCCAGAGAGTTCAATTTTATCATCTATGTACTCTGCTTTTTCATAACTTACAAATCTATTGTAATTTCTATTCGAGTATTGAAATTCTACACGAATACGCATGTCATTAGTGACGGGAAAAGTAGTGTTAAAACGAATTTCACCAATGTTATAATCTATCAGATAATCATCATTTACTCCTTTAGTAATAGCAGAACCATTTACAAACACTTTTTCACTACCGGCAATGATTACAAAGTTAGGTTCATTATTGGGGCCAAATATTTTATAGGGCCCTTGATTCCCCTCATTTCCAATAAAATTATATGAACTAAACTGCCCTCTAACAATAGCGCCTGATGCAGCTGCATTTGTTTTTTTAGTAATGTTAGCGGCAACTTCTAAACCAGACACCTGTTTTTCAAAAGCTAAAAAGTAGCTTTTTTTATTCTTTAAACTAATATCTCCAGCTTTCACTCGCCAATCTTTGCTATATAATTCTAGAAATATTCTATCAAACTCTGTAATGCTTTGTGAATATCCATTTTCTTGTAGAGGAATATTTGTGTCAAAAATATTAGCACGAATAGATACTTTGTCAGAAAGTTTTCCTTCTATATTGATATCCATTGAAGAATTTGTTACTGTGCTTTGATTATTCCCTGAAGTAACCCCTCTGTTTATATATCCACTTGTTTTTAAACCTTTAAATAATGTTAACTCAGATGGTTTCTTATTAGTAGTTAAGCTATAAAGAATATTTGTATTACTATTGTTTGGTACAATAAAACGTTTATCAAAAGGGCTGTATGTTTTTGTTATAAATTCTGGATATTTAAAATACTCTATGGTAATTTCCTTGTATGTTGTGGCATCAATAATTAAAAGAGCTCTGTTATATATAATTGTATATTCAGTAGGATACAGTATTTTTTTTTGACGATCTAAAACTCTAAAATTTTGAGGATTTATAGGAATGGTATCAAACTTAATGGTGTCTTTAGTAACCATAATTTTCTTAGATCTAAAATCTGATGAATTATTTTGACCATTGGCAAAAAAGCCAACAAAAAACAGCAATAAAAACCAGACTTTTTTTATCATATACTAGTAACGTAGTAATCCTAGAATTAGTCTAAAATAGCGATTGTTGTTTTAGAGGGTTTTCATGATCTAATAACCATTTCTTTCTCCATACACCTGCAGCATAACCTGTTAATGAACCATCTGACCCAATAACTCTATGACACGGTATTACTATACAAATTGGGTTTTTTCCGTTGGCAGAAGCTACAGCTCTGATGGCTTTGGGCTTCCCAAGACTATTACTTTGACTAAGGTAAGATGTAGTTTTCCCAAAAGGAATTGTTATTAGTTCTTCCCAAACAGATTTTTGAAATAGAGTACCTTTAGGATTTAAAAGGATGCTAAATTTTGTACGTTTTCCATTAAAATATTCTGTCAATTGATCTACACATTCCTTCAAACAAACAGGCACATGAAAAGGAGATTTTATATTTTTAAATTGTTCTAATTTATTAATATCCTCTATAAAAATAATAGAACTAATTCCGTGGATGTTACCGCTTATTTTTAAAAAACCGATAGGAGTTTTATAATATGTGAACTTAAATTCCAAAAACTTCTTTTGAATTTTTAGTTGTAATTTTAGTAATATCATTAAAGGAAACCTCATAAATAGCAGCTAACTTTTCTACAACATAGGTAATGTAACTACTTTCATTTCTCTTTCCTCTGAAAGGAACCGGAGATAAATATGGTGCATCGGTTTCAAGAACAATATTCTGTAAAGGAATTTGAGAAAGAAATGTATCTATTTTTCCGTTCTTAAATGTGGCTACTCCGCCGATACCAAGTTTCATATTGTAAGAAATTGCTTTTTTGGCTTGTTCTAAAGTTCCAGTAAAACAATGAAAAATACCACGTAAATTTGTTGCTTTTTCTAGTTCTAATATCTCAAAAATTTCATCAAAAGCATCTCTACAATGAATCACAATTGGAAGATTTTTTTGTTTTGCCCACTGTATTTGTAGCTGAAAAGCTTCTTGTTGTTCGGCTAGAAATGTCTTATCCCAATATAAATCAATTCCTATTTCACCAATGGCAACAAATGATTTTTTATCTATCCAATCTTTCACATGTTGTAATTCACTTTTAAAGTTTTCTTTTACTGATGTGGGGTGCAACCCCATCATTAAAAATACATCACTTGGATAATTTTCTTTTAGAGAAAACATTCTTTCTGTGTAACTACTATCAATTGCAGGAATAAAAAATCGCTGAACTCCAGCATCTTTGGCTCTTTGAATCATAGCATCTCTATCTTGATCAAATTGCTCTGAATATAAATGTGTGTGAGTATCTGTTATCATATTATGATGCCTAATGCTTGTTGAACAAAACAAAAAGTGTCGTCAGAAAAATTAATTTATTTAAATGTATTTTTGACATATCAAAAATACATTTAAATGAGTGGTCTAAAAAAACTATTGTACAAAAAGAAATATATAAAAATACCTCTAAGAAAAATGGTTACCAATCATATGGAATTAAATGCGCAAATTAATGGGGTAACAGGTAAGTTTATTTTAGATACTGGGGCTTCAAATTCTTGTGTAGGAATTGTGATGATAGATTATTTTAAAATTCAAGCAGAAAAAAGTGAAACGAAGGCTGCAGGAGCTGGTGCAACAGATATGGAAACCCAACAGTCTGAAAATAATAATTTAGAGATTGGAAAATGGAAGAATAAAAACTTTAGTTTGGTGTTATTTGATTTAGTTCATGTAAATAAAGCCCTAACTCTGCACGAAGTAGAGGAAGTTCATGGAATTATAGGAGCTGATATTTTACAAAAAGGGAAAGCTATAATCGATTACAATAAGAATGTATTATATCTAAAAAAAATAAAAAAACAGGATTAGAATTGTATCTTTGATTCGCTAAAATAATATACCTATGAGCTTGCAAAAACAAATAATGGAAGAATTAAAAACGGCAATGAAATCTAAAGATACTGTTGCTCTTCAGGCATTAAGAGCAGTTAAATCTGCTTTTTTATTAGCAAAAACCGAAACAGGGGCAGGAGATGATTTAACAGAAGATCAAGAAATGAAGATTATTCAAAAACAAGTGAAACAGCGTAAGGATAGCGCTGCAATTTTTATTGACCAAGGTAGGCAAGATTTAGCAGATCCAGAATTGGCTGAAATTGCAATTCTTGAGAAGTTTTTACCTGAAGCCTTGTCTGAAGAAGCTATTGAAAAAGTAGTATTGGAAACTATTGCTAAAACTGGAGCAGAAGGTATGAAAGACATGGGTAAAGTAATGGGAATGGTTTCAAAACAATTGGCAGGTCAAGCAGATGGAAAGACCATATCCGAAATTGTTAGAAAAAATTTAGCATAAATATATTTTTAAGGCCTCGTGGCGCAACTGAATAGCGCACTGGATTTCGGCTCCAGCGGTTGTAGGTTTGAATCCTATCGGGGTCACTAAGATTAACAATTTAAATACTAAGGAGTTAGATTCATATCTAGCTCTTTTTTTATGCACTAAAAATAGCAATAAGGGGCTAATGCAACCCTTTTTAATTAGTCTTTGAAACTAAACCATAGGCATATCTTCTTCGTTACCCTACAATCATTTCTGGATAATTTTTTCATTAACTCTATAGCATCTTTAAAATCATCATCAGTAACGTATGATGGCATCTTAAAATATAACAAATTGGCTAAATAGTCAAATATCTTTTTAATAGTAGTCCAACTCTTACCATTCCTTTACACCAAGTTGATAAGGACTCTTAAATGCCTTCTAATAATGTTAAAAATTCTTTGTACAAAAAAAATTAATTTTCATTTGCAACTTAATTTAATTTTTAATATTTTAATCAATTAAAAGTTTTAAAACCAAAAATCATGAAAAAAACATTCTTACTAACGCTATTAATACTTTTAGGCTACTCACACTCATATTCACAATCTCAAGCACCATGTATCTCAGGTGATGGGAAACCTACTGCTGAAATTGTTACGGAATCCATTAAAGATGCCGTAGAAATTGCATCAAGTACTGCTGAAGTTTTATTAGACCCTCTTGATCCTCTTGCATGGATGGAATTAACAGTTGATGTAACAGAGGGAATTATTGACGCTATTGAAACTGCATTTCGAAATAACGCCTATGGAAACCCATTTCATGTCCAAATCAAACAAAATTTGGCAAAAGAAAAAAGCGGATATTTGTGGCAAGTTAATTATGGTTCTAAAACCCAACCCAGTTGGGGAGAGGATGTGATAACAGTTAAAGCAACTCCGAAATCTGGAGATCAAGCAAGGATTACACTACATTCTGTAGATAAAATAACATGGTGGAAAGGGCTGGTCAAGTTTAAAAAAAGTGACGATAATGATTGGTCTGAGATAGCTTGCAACTACGATAATGTAAAATCAGTGACTAATTCATTTGCTTTTGCTGATGTTAATAATAATTATATCATATTATCAAAAGCCAAAACAGCTGGAGTACATACCAATATGTATCATATTGTTAATTTTGATAAATTAGACCAAAATTATGATTGGTCCTTTATTTGGCTAGAGGATAACTACGGTGGTAAATATAAGGGAAGTGAGAATTAACCCAAGAATATCTTCGTTGTTATAAATGAAAAAATATTTGAATAAAATATTCATTTATGCTATTGATATCGTTTGTTCTGCCTTTAATGATAATGGGTAAAGTCAGGATTCTATATCAGAAGTTGAAAACTTCCCTTGCTGTTAAGCTGCTGGTGGTAGAATATAGACATTCTGATGATTTTCAATGGGGATTCGAAGTAATTAATGGAACTTCGAATTATTTGAGTGATGTATTGTTTAATTCTTTCGATCCTCAAAGTAACATTTCATTAAATTTTGATATTACGAAACGATTAAGGAGTCTTAATCAATCAAACCTTCAAACCCTTGTCGCGAAAAATAACAATAAAATCAAAACAGAAATTCAGGTTAAATTAAAATCCTCTTAACAAAATTTGATAAGTTCAAACAAAAATAAATCACATGCTATGAATAGTTCAAGTAAAATAAAATTCCATTTATCATTTTTTTTCATTTTGAGTATTTTTTTACTACAACCCTTAAACATCTATGGAAAAATAAAAGTCAATAATGGAAAAGTAACATTTATCAATGAAAGTGGAAAAGTTGATGAATTAATAAAAAAACCCCTGCATTTCTGCAAGGATTTATAATCTATTTAAATTGATAAATTATTAAATAACTAAAAAGCCCGAACAGCACGCACATTGTCCTTGTCTTCCTGACTGATGGGGTTCTGATAACCACCGTTGAAATCCTGGTCCCACTCGCTAGCGCTACCGTACTCCGTAGAACTCCAGTAGGAGTAGGTTGAAAAACCGCCAATACTTTCTTTCTGCTTATAAATAAGGTTTAATTCATCTTTGGTAGGTAATCGCCAATCATTAAATTTAGCACCATTGGAATCGTGTTTAGAGGCGTCATTTACCATAGCTTCTGCTTCAACCCAATAATAAGCTCCTTGGTCTTGCATTGCAACAACCACTCCGTTTGTACCATCTGTTTTTATAACATACCCTCCTAACTCTGCATAAAAAGTGTTTACGTTATATGTTTGAGAATAGACACTTGCTGTTACTAACAGACTTACTAAAATTGTAAATAGTTTTTTCATTGTAAATAGTTTTTTATCAAATATATGAAATACTCAAATATCTTTTCACTTAAAATCTATTATTCGAGCTAGAAAATATCTAAAATAGCCCAATAAAAAACCCCTACATTTCTGTAAGGGTTGTGTTTTAAAGTATGTCTTATTTAATTCTTTATAATTCTTTGTGTAGTTAGTTTAACACCATCAGAAAGTTGTAAGATGTAAACTCCTTTTTCTAATTGACTAATATCTATGCTATTTGTAATAGACTTATTTATTACTTGTTTACCAAGAATATCATAAACAAATACTTTTAATTGAGTGTAATTACCGTCTATGTATACTATATCTGATGTAGGGTTTGGATAGATTGAAATTTCTAATTGGTTTTGGTCATCTACACTAGCAGTTGGACAAGTACCCCAAACAGGTTTATTACTTTCAGATAATGGTGAATCGGTACTAAAATCTGTTGGTTCTGAAGTAATATTTGTAACACACCAATTTGATATATCTTGATTGAAAGAAGTTGCTTGATAAAACATAACTTCCATATTAGTCACATTACTCACATTCCAATCTCCAATATCTTGATTGAAAGATGATGCATAAGCAAACATACCCTCCATATTAGTCACACTACTCACATCCCAATCTCCTAGAGGTTGATTAAAAGCGGATGCACTATTAAACATATAACCCATATCAGTCACACTACTCACATCCCAAGAACCAATAGGTTGATTAAAGGCTGATGCACCCAAAAACATATAATAAATATCAGTCACGTTACTCACGTCCCAATCTCCAATAGGTTGATTGAAAGATGATGCTTCATAAAACATAGCTTCCATATTAGTCACACTACTCACAACCCAATCGCTTATATCTTGATTGAAAGAGAATGCAATATAAAACATATCACTCATAGAAGTAACACTGCTAACATCCCAAGAACTAATGTCTGCATTGAAATCACTTTTTTGGTAAAATGCATTACTCATATTAGTAACATTACTCACATTCCAATCTGGCATTGCACCATATTCGCTATCTGTACACATTCCATCTACTGGATTGGTACTTAAACAAGTATTTATAGCAGTTTGAAAATTAGCATCTGTAATTGAGGTTAGGGTGTTTGGACAAGTACCCCAAACAGGTTTATTACTTTCAGACAATGGAGAATCAAGACTAAAATCAGTTGGTGCACCTGATAGATTTGTAACACACCAATTTGATATATCTTGATTGAAAGATGATGCACTTCTAAACATACCTTCCATATCAGTCACATTACTCACATTCCAAGCACCAATATCTTGATTGAAAGATGATGCTTGTAAAAACATCCTTTCCATATCAGTCACATTACTAACATCCCAATCATTCAATGGTTGATTGAAATTATCTGCAGTATCAAACATATTTTCCATAATAGTCACATTACTCACATCCCAAGCACCGATATCTTGATTAAAAACTTCTGCACCAGCAAACATAGCACGCATATTAGTAACACTGCTTGTAACCCAATCATTCAATGGTTGATTGAAAGATGACGCATTAGCAAACATAGCACTCATATTAGTAACACTACTTGTAACCCAATCATTCAATGGTTGATTGAAAGATGACGCATTAGCAAACATACTACCCATACTAGTCACATTACTTACATCCCAAGCACCGATACCTGCATTGAAAGATGAAGCCTCTGAAAGCATTAAAAACATACTAGTCACATTACTTACATCCCAAGCACCGATATCTGCATTGAAAGATGAAGCCTCTAAAAACATAGACTCCATAATAGTCACATTACTCACATCCCAAGAACTTATATCTTGATTGAAAACAGTTGCAATTGCAAACATACTACCCATACTAGTCACATTACTAACATCCCAAGAGTTTAGGTCTCCATTGAAATCAGTTCTATCCGAAAACGCACTACTCATATCTGTTACTTGGCTTACATCCCAATCAGGCATTGCACCATATTCGCTATCTGAACACAGTCCATCTACGGGATTGGTACTTAAACAAGTGTTTATTGCTTGTTGAAAATTAGAATCTGTAATTGCTGTTTGGGAATATGATGCAGTAGCAATTGTAATTGCTAATAATAGTAGTAGTTTTTTCATAATCATATTTTTATCAAAAATAATAAAATATTAAATAAACTAAATTACTTTACTAAAATGTACAAACTCGAATGACACCTCTTAAAGAAGCGTCACGGCAAATTGTACAAATATGCATACACTTAAAACACTCTTTTAAATTACTAGTTTATCCAATAAAAAAACCCCTACATTTCTGAAGGGGTTTTATTTTATTTATAAACTAAATAAATGCTATTTTTTTTCAGTTTCCATCATATTAATTTGTCTCAATTTTTGACGAGCTGAATTTGCTCCAGGATAGGTATTTAATGCTTTTAAATAGTATTCTTTAGCATTTTCGTAATCTTTCTGATTTAAATAAAACTCTGCCATAGAATCGTAAGAATTATATCTATCTGGGTTATTAGTCATGTAGTCTTCAAAAGCAGATTTTGCTTTATCTAATTGTTCAGCTTGTACATAGCTATATCCAAGAAAATTAGTAATGTGTCCGTTGTCATCTTCACCTCTAGAAACTCTAGCTTCTCGAAGATTTTCTAATGTCTTAATTCTATTGTTAAGATCATTTCTAGACCATGCATGATAAAATTGAATAAAAGGACCTGTAGGGGCATCTGCAATCATTAAATCCCATACTTTTGATTTGTCGCCTCTTCCAAAAATAGTTCTATTTCCATTTTTATTTGGTTTGTCTAGTAATGAAACAAATCTTTTGGAATTTTCATTTTTATCTTTCACCAATTCTTTCGCCTTATTATAGTGGTATTCTTGCTGAGTTGAATTGGGTCTAGATAAACTAGCTAACATTACGTGCGGAGCAAATAAAGTTGAATCTAACTTAACCGCTTTTTCAAAGTATACATGAGCTTTTTCAAATTCTATGTGTTCAAAGTGCCTAATCCCTTCAATAACTATGTCTCTGTCGCTTGGGCTGCTGTTAAACCACATAATACCGGTTGGAGCAGGGTCTTCTGCGTTATTTTTATCTTGGCATGAAAATAACAGGATTGATGCTAAAAATAAGATTTTCTTCATTTTGATTATTTTTAAAATTTATATTATTAATTAAAAGTTATTATACAATTATATTCAGTTATTTTTAATGTTTATTTTTTCATAAACCTTATTGTAGCTTGGTTTTGATTTTCTCTAATTTTAATTAAATAAACTCCTTTAGGAAGAAAATCTACGTCTACTTCTTTTATTGTTTTAACAGAAAATATTTCTTTTCCTAATAAATCAAATACAGAGATAGTTGCCATCGTTTTAATACCGTTGATATATAATTTGTCTGTTGCTGGGTTTGGATAAATTAAAACATCTAGTTGGTTTAGATCATCTACACTAGCAGTTGAACAATCTGAACCAGCGTCTGTTATTGTCCATCCGTAGGTATCTATTAGAATTTGTCTGGCATCTGCACCGTTACAATAATTTACACCTAATGCACCTAAAGAGACTCCAGACTGAACATCTTGCTGTGACCAGCTTTTTAATACATTGTCATAATTATCGGTAGATAATGATGTGTTTTCAAATATCTCATCCATTACAGCTACATTAGTTACATTCCATGAACCTATATCTTGATTAAAGTTTGTTGCTCCATAAAACATTTTCCACATATCTGAAACCTTAGAAACATCCCATTCTCTAATATCCTGGTTAAATAATGAAGCATTAGTAAATAATCGACTCATATCAATTACGTTTGACACATCCCAACTACTAATGTCTTGGTTAAAAGAACTAGCTCCAGTAAATGTACTATTCATATCTGTTACATTTGATACATCCCAACCACTAATATCTTGATTAAATGCTCTTGCATCTAAAAAAGTATTTCTAAGGGAAGTCACATTCGAAACATCCCAACTACTTATATCTGAATTGAAATTTTGAGTATAGATAGCTAAGCTAGACAAATCAGTAACACTGGAGGTGTCCCAAGTACTTATATCTCCATTAAAGGAGTTTGCTCTTGCAAACATAGCACTCATAGAGGTAACATTAGAGGTGTCCCAATTGTTTAGGTCTTGATTAAAACTATCTGCATCTTCAAACATACTATTCATATCAGTAACCTTACTAGTATCCCAAGAACCTATATCTTGATTAAATGAAGTTGCTCCTAAAAACATTTGGTTCATATTAGTCACACTTCCAATATTCCAAGAACTTATATCTCTATTAAAAGATGATGCATCTCTAAACATGCTCGCCATATTGGTCACACTACTCACATCCCAATCTCCAATTGGTTGATTAAATGAAGAGTTCCAGAAGACCCCATCCATATTAGTAACCTTACTAACATCCCAAGAACCTATATCTTGATTAAAGGAAGTTGCTCCATAAAACATCATATGAAGAGTGATTGCACTACTCACATCCCAAGAACCTATATCTTGATTGAAGGATGTTGATTCAAAAGTGGAATTAAAATAAAGTACTTTACTTACATCCCATGCACTAATATCTTGATTAAAGTTTGTAGCTGCTTGAAATGTACCTGCCATGTCTGTAACATTAGCTGTGTTCCATAAACCAATATCTTGATTAAACGAAGAAGCTCTTGCAAACATACCTCTCATGTTAGTTACACTAGAAACATCCCATAAACTAATATTCGCATTAAACAGTTCTTTATCTTCAAAGGCGTTTTCCATTACCGTAACTTGACTAACATCCCAATCTGGCATAGATCCGTATTCTGACGAAGCACACAAACCATCTGCAGGATTGGTTGTTAAACAGGTATTAATTGCATCTTGGAAATTAGCATCTGTAATAGCAGTTCTACAAGTGGTATCATAACCACCGTCTGTGATAGTCCATCCATAAGTATTTACCAGCGTATTTCTGGCTGTAGCTCCACTACAATACATTGTTGAACCTGCCCCTAGAGGAACATCCTGTTGTAAGTTTTGACTTGCCCAACCAATAAGTGTTGAATCATAATTATCTGAGGATAATGAGGTGTTTTCAAATATATCTTCCATAGTAAGTACATTACTAACATCCCAAGAACTAAGATCTTGATTAAAGTTAGCGGCGTCTTGTAACATAAAAAACATATAACCTACTGACGAAACATTCCACAAACTGATATCTTGGTTAAAAACTGTAGCTCCTTGAAACATTTGACCCATATTGCCCACACTACTTACATCCCACTGACTAATGTCTTGATTAAAAGAAGTAGCTCCTCTAAAAAGACCATAGGTATCAATAACATTACTAACATCCCAATTACCAATAGGTTGGTCAAATGCAGTTGCAAACCAAAACATAACTCTCATGGTTGTTACATTACTAACATCCCAAGATTCAATAGATTGGTTAAAGGATGTAGCTGTATAAAACATCCAACTCATATCCGTTACCTTACTAGTATCCCAAGAATCAATAGATTGGTTAAATGCAGTTGCTCCATTAAACATCCCAGCCATATTAATCACATTACTGGTGTCCCACTGGTTTATATCTTTATTGAAAGCAGTACTATGAAACATATCTTGCATTGAAGTTACATTGCTAACATCCCAAGAACTAATATCTGCATTAAATGCTACTTTATCATTAAATGCTGTATTCATATTAGTTACTTGGCTTACATCCCAAGTTGGCATAGAGCCATATTCTGACGAAGCACACAAACCATCTGTTGGATTGGTTGTTAAACATATATTAATGGCATCTTGGAAATTAGCATCTGTAATAGCAGTTCTACAGGTGGTGTCAGAACCACCATCTGTAATAGTCCATCCATAGGTATTTACCAGTGTATTTCTGGCTGTAGCTCCACTACAATACATTGTTGAACCTGCCCCTAGAGGAACATCTTGTTGTAAGTTTTGACTTGCCCAACCAATAAGTATTGAATCATAATTATCGATTGAAAGATCAGAATTATTAAACATACCATCCATATCAGCCACATTAGACACATCCAAATTACTAATGTCTTGATTAAAAGAGGATGCTCCATTAAACATCTCAGCCATAGTTATAACAGAGCTAGTATTCCAGCTACCTATGTTTTGATTGAAAGAATTAGCAAGTGAGAACATGCCCGCCATATTGGTTACATTAGATACAGCCCAGCCTCCAATAGACTGATTAAAGGAAGTAGCTTCATTAAACATACCAGTCATATTTATAACATTACTAACATCCCATTCATTCAAAGGTTTATTAAATGATGTAGCTTGTCTAAACATTTCATTCATTTCGGTAACACTGCTAGTGTTCCAGCTACCTATGTTTTGGTTAAAGGTAGTTGCTAAATAAAACATTTGAATCATGTTTGTTACACTGCTGGTGTTCCAAGAACTTATATCTCCATTAAAAGAGGTAGCTCCCCTAAACATATACACCATATTAGTTACACTACTCACATCCCAAGAACTTAAATCTTGATTAAAGGCGGTAGTATTTATAAATACTGCACGCATATTAGTTACATTACTCGTATCCCAACTACTAATATCTTGATTAAAAAAACTATTATTACCAAATAAATCTTGCATATCAGTAACACTACTCGTATTCCAATTACTGATGTCTTGGTTAAATGGTGTATTTG
>JADFAM010000030.1 GCA_015665265.1 Flavobacterium sp. | reverse complement strand
CAGAGAGTTTTGGGTGAGAGTTGAAGATCGAAATCGATTAACTGCAAAAAAATATAATGATTTTGGTTTGGCAGATTATGCAGCAATTGAAGCTTTTAAACGATACCATTTTTTAAAAAAATAACATCCCATCACATGTGAAATAATGAATAAAAATGAACAAATTATTTCTTTTTCAAATAATCAAATCAAAGAGAAATTACTTTTTGATTCTGAGGCTATTTACAATAAGTTTTTAAATTGGATTAGCGGTGAATTTGATTTATACCCACAGGATGAGTCGGAGGGATTAAAAATTTTTTTACCTGAAGGTGAAATTCTTATAAGACACGTTGTTGAAAATGACAAAATAATTACCAAAATAACTTTAGAATGTAGATTGATTAGGAGTGGACAATTAATTTTCGATAAAATCTTAAAAAACTATAATATTTTAATGAAATATTAATAATAAATAAAAAAAGTTACTGTAGTATTCTATTTTTCACATGTTCAATATAAGATCTTCCAATCACATATTTAACACCGTCAATTTCAACACTATTTCCCTGAACTGCCTCAATTTTATCTATGGCAATTGTGAAAGACCTATGTATTCTTATAAAATTATTAGAGGGTAACTTTTCGGTAAAACTACTCAAAGTGCTATGGATAATATATTTATTTGAGATCGTTGTTATTTTTAAATAATCTCTTAAAGATTCAATAATTAAAATTTCATCTAAATATATTTTTTGCATTTTCTTTTTATCAACTTTGATAAAAATATGTGCTCTTTTAGCAACCTTTAGATTTGATGTCAAATTAGAGTTAAGTTCTTTAAATGCTCGATTAACAGCTTTTAAAAACCTTGGGAATGATATGGGTTTCATCAAGTAATCTAGGACTTCTAATTCATAAGTTTTTATTGCGTATTCACTGTAGGCTGTAGTAATAACTATCATTGGTTTTTTATCTAAACTTTTAATAAAATCCAACCCATCTAATAGCGGCATATTTATATCTAAAAATAGTAAATCAACTGTATTAGATTTCATGAAATTTAACGCATCAATTGCACTATTAAAAGTATCAATAACGTTTATGTTATCAATTTCTTTGATGTGATTTTTTATAACATTAATGGCCAAAGGCTCATCGTCGATTATCAAACAGTTGATTATCATTATACTTTTATTTTAAGATTAACTGTAAACACCTTGTTGTTGTTTTCAATATTTAAGTCATATTCATCTTTACTATAACCTAGGGCAAGTCTTTTCTTAACATTATTTAAACCAATTCCACCTGGATGCTCTACAATTTGCTTTTGCTTTCCTAATTTAGGGACTGGATTTGATATAGTAAAATAAAGAAAATTATCTATTATTTTAAAATCTAAGTCAATTTTTATATTTCCTATGTTTTTATTCGCGCCGTGTTTAAAGGCATTTTCAACAAAAGATAATAATAGTATAGGGGCTATTTTCTTATTCATAATATCGCCGCTAATCTTCATGTCTATTTCCAATAATTTACCGTATCTAATAGATTCTAATTCCAAGTAGTTTTGAATACAAATTATTTCTTGTTCTAGGCGCTGCCTTTTTGTTCTTGTTTCGTATAAGAGATATCGCATTAACTCTGAAAGTTTGAGTATTATTTTGGGTGTTTTTTCAGATTTTTCGATTGCTAAAGAGTAGATGTTATTGAGAGTATTAAAAAAAAAGTGTGGTGATATTTGAGTCCTCAAAAATTTAAGTTCAGTTTCAGATTGCATTTTTTCTAGTTCTGCTGTTCTTTTTTGTTCCTCCAGCCAATCCATAGTTATTTTTATTGCAGTTACAAATGTTATCACATACAATTCACCTATCATCATATCAATCGCATAGCTAAATGTAAAATCATTAATAACTGCAGGGCCTTCGGGCCAGATATTTTCGCTCACTAGGTAATAGGTTAAATTGAATTTTATAAAAACCATTAACAGGAGAGATCCAAGTAAAGCTATAATAAAAGAGAAATATTTTTTCTTAAATACAAGCTTTGGCATTAAAATAAAAATATTGAGATAAACTAGAACCATGTGAACAGGGAAACCAATGATATTAGTTTTTAGCGAATACAAATAATCGTTAAAATAGTTCCCCCATCTCAAGGTATTTAATAAAAAATAAAAAAGCCAAAAGAAAACATGATGCCTACGACTAAGTGTAAATATTTTTTTTGCTTGCATATTTAAGTTTTTTGTAACGTTTAACCGAACTCAGTTGTTGTCCGTCTAATTTTATTCGCCAAACAGTTATTTTTTTTGATTTTTACTTCAATAAATAGGAAAAGATATTGATTATTAAAAAAGCTAATATAGATATAAAATATATCATCGTGTTTTGTTTGCTCTTATAGTATTATAACAATAAAGTTGAAAAATAGAGGGCTTAAAATTTGTACAAGCTATTATTTTCCTCCGTAAACAACAACTCATTTACAAATGAGGTTGAAAATACTTCAAATCAAAATATTTCATATAATTAGCAAATCTATATGGTGTCTTTCCCTTTAAAAAAAATCTTTCTTTAATAAAAAAATATTAAATAGTAGGAATTTTTTTTACGGCAGCTGAAGCCAATTATAATTGGCAAGCAAAAACTATAACTAAATAATGAATATTATAGATTTATCAATAGTAATAATATATATAGTACTTACCATTGGATTAGGTATTTGGGTGTCAAAAAAAGCAACTAAAGGTTTAAATTCTTACTTTTTAGGTGAGAAATCTATTAAGTGGTATTACCTAGGCCTAAGTAATGGCTCAGGAATGTTTGATGTCTCCGGAACAGCATGGATGGTTGGAATTCTTTTTTTATATGGCTTAAAGAGTTTCATGTTTATGTGGCTTTGGCCGATTTGGAATCAAATATTTGTCATGATGTTTTTAGCTGTTTGGATAAGGAGATCAAACATAATGACTGGTTCAGAGTGGATTTTAACTAGGTTTGGTGATTCTAAAGCTGGTAGAGCTTCTCATATGATTGTTGCTGTTTTTGCAATTATTGCAGCAATAGGATTTATTGCATATTTTTTTGAAGGTGTAGGGAAGTTTATGTCAATCATTTTACCTTGGGATCTTACCTTGGAAATAAATGAATTAGTGATTTTTAATTCAGAACAATCTTTCGCTTTAATCATTATATTTTTAACCACACTTTATACTGTTAAAGGGGGTATGTTTTCTGTTGTAGCGACAGAGGTTCTTCAGTATGGCATAATGGTGATAGCTGGAGTTCTAGTAGCAGGATATGGCTTTTTTGCTGTAACTGATGTGGAAATAAATAATGTCATTACAGCAGAATGGCGAAATGTTTTTTTTGACTGGGAGTTAAAAACCCACTGGAGTGAAAAATTTCAAGCTTTTAATGACTTGATTGATTCCGAAGGATTTAAAATGTTTGGAGCACTAGTTGGAATGACTCTATTCAAAGGATTTTTTGCTAGTATAGCTGGCCCAACTCCTAGTTTTGATATGCAGCGAATATTAGCCACTAAAAACGTAAAAGAGGCGGCATACATGAGTGGTTTTACTAATTTAATTTTATTTATCCCAAGGTATCTTTTGATTGGTGGAATAGTAGTTATTGCTTTAGTAGCCTTAAGCCCAGAAATGATTAATAATTCATCTCTAAGCGGCTCAGATTTGGAGGTGTTGCTACCAAAAGTAATTAATTTTCATATTCCAGTTGGAATTAAAGGGTTGTTATTAGCAGGACTTTTGGCAGCATTTATGTCAACTTTTTCTGCTTTTGTTAATGCAGGCCCTGCTTATTTAGTGAATGATATCTATAAAAAATATTTTAAACCAAACGCAACCAACAAACATTATATAAAAGTTAGTTATATCGCATCTTTTTTAGTAGTAATCTTGGGCGTATTTATGGGCTTTTTTGCAAATTCTATTAATTCACTAACCTTGTGGATTACGTCTGCTCTTTTTGGGGGTTACGTAGCAGCTAATTTTTTAAAGTGGATTTGGTGGCGCTTTAATGGTTGGGGTTATTTTTGGGGAATGTTGTCTGGTTTATTGGTGGCAACTCTTCAATTTATCTTGGAGCAAAATAAAGAAAGTTTTGACGAGGGTTCTTTATTATATGAATTACTTCACGTTCATGCTATTTATCTGTTTCCAATTATCTTTATGGTATCTCTTACAGGGTCTTTTTTAGGGACATACTTAACTAAGCCAACTGAAATGAATACGTTAAAATCATTTTATAAATCGGTAAGACCCTGGGGTTGGTGGAAACCTGTTTACAACGAACTTTTAAAAGAAGATTCAAATTTTCAAAAAAATACAGATTTTTGGAAAGATATGTTAAATTGTGTCGTTGGAATTATTTGGCAATCTAGTATGATTGTAATGCCAATTTATTTTGTTATAAGAGATTATCCTAAGGCCACTATATCGTTATTAGTTTTTGTCATCACTTCAATAATTCTTAAATTTACTTGGTATGATAAAATTAAAAAAATCATTAATTAAATAATGAAAACTCTAAAGCAAAGCTCAAAAATTCCATGGCAAAACAAACCTAAATTATGCAATGATGTTTTATGGCGTTATTCTTCCAATCCTATCATTGATAGATATGATATCCCTTCATCAAACAGTATCTTTAATAGTGCTGTAGTGTCATTTAAAAATGGATTTGCTGGTGTCTTTAGATGTGATAATAAAGCGGTTCAAATGAATATTTTTGCTGGATTTAGTGAAGATGGCATTAATTGGGAAATTAATCATCATCCCATAAAAATGAAAGCAGGAAACACTAAAATGATAGATTCTGACTACAAATATGACCCAAGGGTTGTATTTATTGAAGACAGGTACTGGATTACTTGGTGCAATGGTTATAAAGGACCTACAATAGGAATAGGATATACATTTGATTTTAAAGAATTTTTCCAATGTGAAAATGCTTTTCTTCCTTTTAATAGAAATGGAGTTTTATTTCCAAAAAAAATAAATGGGAAATATGCCATGTTAAGTCGTCCTAGTGATAATGGACATACTCCTTTTGGAGATATTTATATCAGTTACAGTCCAGATATGAAGTATTGGGGTGAACACAGATGTGTTATGAAAGCAACCCCTTTTGAGGATAGTGCATGGCAATGTACAAAAATTGGGGCAGGACCAATTCCTATTTTAACCAATGATGGTTGGCTTATGATTTATCATGGAGTTATTAATACTTGTAATGGATTTAGATATGCTATGGGGACTGCTATTTTAGATGAAAATAAGCCAGATGTTGTTAAGTATAGAACTCAGCCCTATTTGTTAGGTCCTGCAGAACATTATGAAATGGTGGGTGATGTTCCAAACGTAGTGTTTCCTTGTGCCGCCCTTCATGATATTGAACAGGATAAATTAGCAATTTATTATGGTGCAGCTGATACTGTAGTAGCAATGGCATTTGGTCACTTAAGTGAAGTAATTAATTTTACAAAAGAAAATAGTCTATAATCTAAAACTATGATGATTTATAATATGAAAACAGCTGTAAAATTTATTTTTTTTGTTTTTAACATCATACTTTTTTTTGGTTGCTCTACAGAAATTGAAATAAAAAATAAAAATAATTCAGATCTAAAAGTTATTGGTTACGTTGCAGGTTATGAGGATTTTGACCCCTCATTAGTTGATGCTAATAAATTAACACATATTAATTATGCATTTGCAAATATTGTAGATGGAGAACCAAAGTTTGAGTTAACAACAGACTCAATAAAAATTTCAAAATTAATAGCTCTCAAAAAAAATAATCCAACATTAAAGATACTTTATTCAATTGGTGGCTGGGTATGGTCAAATAATTTTTCACATACTTCTGCATACAAAGAAAGCAGAATAAAATTTGCAAAAAGCAGTGTTAAACTCATGAAAAAACATGGCTTTGACGGGGTAGATTTAGATTGGGAATTTCCCGGACAAAGAGGAGAAGACAATGATTTTAGACCCTCAGATAAAGAAAATTTCAACCTTCTTTTAGAGGAAGTTAGAAATGAATTAGAGAAACAGGGAGCATTAGATAAGAAACATTATTTACTAACAATAGCTACGGGAGCCGATCAAGCCTATATTGATAATACAGATCTTAAAAATGCTCATAAGTTTTTAGATTTTATTAATGTGATGTGTTATGACTTTTACCATGGGTGGTATTATCAAACAGGTCATCATGCGAACCTATATCCTTCAAATAAAGAAAAATTTAAGGGCAATAGTGGACATGAAGCAATTACTCGACATATCAACGCTGGAGTTCCCTCAAATAAGTTAATTATGGGGATCCCATTTTATGGTAGATATTGGGGGAAAGTTAAAACAGAAAATGAAGGCCTTTATCAAACCTCTATGACTACAGGTATTATTGTTCCTTATTGGGATATTTTACAGAAAATATCATCAGGTGATTATATAAAATCCTACGATAGTTCAGCTAAAGCTTCATACTTATGGAGTGCCTCAGATAGTATTTTTATATCATGGGAAACACCAAAAGAAATTGAACAAAAAGTGTCATATATTAAAAAAAACAGACTTGGTGGAGCTATGTTTTGGGAGTATAGTTTAGATCAAAATCAAGAATTACTCAATGCTCTTTTCAATAACATTAAATAATTTTTAAAAAAATTAGGGAGGGATTGAAACGAACTACCACAAATTTTCCACATCAATTTTAGAGTCAAATAATTCATTTTTTCTTACAAATTCTCAATCCAAAATCAGAGTTTAATGGATGTTAATTTAATATGAGAAAGTTAATTTATAGCTTATCGATATCAGTGCTATATTGATAATTTAATTCCCTAATATATAGGGAATGTTAAAAATTTTAACAAACTCCTTACTTTATTAGTTATTAGTCGAAATTATTTAGGAGTTTGTATTTTTTTCATTCAATTTAGATATTATTAACATATTAATATTAATTATGATACAAAAAATAATGAATTTGGTGCTTGTAATATTTGTTTTTAGTGCATTTAATAGTTTTGCGCAAACAACAGTTACAGGTACTATTTCAGATTCAACTGATGGAATGGAGTTGCCAAGTGTTACTGTTTTAGAAAAAGGCACTTCAAATGGAACTACGTCAGATTTCAATGGTAAATTTACCATTGAAATATCTAACAAAAATGCCACGTTACAATTTTCTTATCTTGGTTACAAAACCAAAGAGATAACTTTAAATGGAGAATCTATACTCAATGTTACTTTAGAACAAAGTGCTGAAGCTTTAGACGAGGTAGTTGTTACAGCTTTAGGTATTTCAAGAGAGAAAAAATCTCTTGGTTATGCAGTAACGCAAGTATCTGGCGAAAATGTCAATACTATTAAAGATAATAACCTTGCAAGTTCTCTTGCAGGTAAAGTAGCTGGGCTTCAGATTTCACAATCTGGATCTTTGGGTTCTGCTTCCAGAATAACAATACGAGGAAATAATTCTTTGGGAGGTAATTCACAAGCGCTTATTGTCGTTGATGGAATGCCTATTAATGCATCTTTACCAATTAACTCTGGGGGTTCACAGATCAATTCTGGTAGTGCTGATAATGGTGGAAGTCCAAGTTATGAGCCAAGCATTTCAGGTGGTGGTATTTCTGATATTAATCCTGATGACGTAGAATCTATTTCTGTATTAAAAGGGCCAAGTGCAGCTGCTCTTTATGGTTCTAGGGCAGGTAATGGTGTTATTCTTATAACTACAAAAAAAGGGTCACGTTCAAATAATTTGGGTGTTAGTATAAAATCAAATTTATATATTGATAATCCAATGTTATTACCTGAATATCAAAACAAGTATGGTCAAGGTTCTTTCGGAGCTGCCTACACAGACCGTTTAAGTGACTGGGGTGAACTTTCTTGGGGAGCTCCATTAGACGGATCTCAACAGGCCTATTATAATGGAACTAATAAGTCATATAGTGCTCAATCTAATAATGTTAAAGACTTTTTTAGACAAGCTACAAGAAAAATAACATCTTTATCAATTGATAAAGGTTCAGAAAACTCTTCAGTTCGTTTTTCATATACGAACAACTCTTCTAATTCAATTGTGGAGAATTCAGATTTAGCTAGCCATAACTTTAATTTAAGAGCAGTTACAAATTTATCAGACAAACTAACTGTTGATACCAAAGCTACTTATTTTACTCAGAATGTTAACAATAGAGCCTCAACAACAGGAGCTCAAGGACTTTTAGCTTATGTTTATAATATGCCAAGAAATGTTGCTGTTGACGATTTACGTGATTACCAGATGGCGAATCCTGGAGCTCCAGAAGATTTTAATGTAATTCGTTATGCTGATGGAAATACAGGGAATCCATTTTGGCAAGTATATAATGATGAAACATCTGTTCGCAGAAGTAGATTTTTAGGCTTCGCTAAGATAAACTACGAATTTACAGATTGGCTAAGCGCTTTTGTTAGAGTTGGTGCTGATGTTACTAATATAAGAGATATTAAAATATACAAGCCAGGACATCACTTTATTACCAGAGGATCTATGGAAATAGGAGAAAGTACATTTAATGAATTAAACTCTGAATTCTTGGTAACTGCAAAACATGATTTTACAGATAAACTTAATATAGTAGCCAATGTAGGGGGTAATCTCTCTAAAAGAACCTCCGAAGGAATGTTAGTGAGAGGTACAGATTTTAAAATACCAACTGCATTTTTCATTTCAAATTTAAATGTTGTGAATGCGCCAGAAGAGTCTCCATTAGCTATCAAAAAGGTGAATTCATTATATGGCTCTCTTAATGTAGCTTACGACAACTTTTTATATTTAGATGTTTCTGCACGTAATGACTGGTCTTCTACTTTGAGTGAAGAAAATAGATCTTACATGTATAACTCCGCAAGTCTATCAGCTATTCTTAATAAATTTATTGATCCAGATAGAGAACTATTTAATTTAATTAAGGTTAGAGGAAGTGTTGCACAAGTAGGAAATGATACAGAACCTTACCAGCTTAATCAAACTTTTAGTGTCCCAGGACAGGGATACCTTGGGCTTACCACTTTGTTATCACCTACAGTTAAATTAAATTCAGGTTTGAAACCTGAAACTGTAACTTCATCAGAGTTTGGTTTAGAACTAGGCATGTTCAGCAATAAACTTACATTAGACGTATCTGTTTATAATATGTCAACTGAAGATTTAATTTTTGATGTTCCAGTTCCAGCTGCTACAGGATATTTATTCAATAGAGAAAACATTGGTAAAGTAACCAATAAAGGCCTGGAGATTGCACTTGGAGCTACTTTATTAGAAAGCAACGACTTTTCATGGAATACATCTTTTTTCTACTCTAAAAATGAAAATAAAATAGAAGAATTAGTAGAGGGTATTGAAAGTTTTCGATACAATACTTCAACCGATGGTAATGTTGCAATTGTTGCAACTGAGGGCGGAGGTATTGGAGATATATATGGAAGAGTTTGGACTGGTGAAGTAGATGCAGATGGAGTACCAATTGCTTCAGAAGCTCCAGATGTATTTCTAGGAAACGCTCAACCAGATT
The DNA here is from genome assembly GCA_015665265.1 of Flavobacterium sp. Lineage (GTDB taxonomy): Bacteria > Bacteroidota > Bacteroidia > Flavobacteriales > Flavobacteriaceae > Polaribacter. The sequence continues at coordinate 5,962 of JADFAM010000030.1, read as the reverse complement.
GGAAAGGCGCATGGTCAAATTCAATCAAGTACAAAAACTTATCGTTAAACTTTCTAATAGACGCAAGAATAGGTGGTAAAATATACTCACAAACATCTGCTGATTTAGATCGTAATGGTGTCTCTGAAAGAAGTTTGCAATACCGTGATACAGGGATTACTGTTAGTGGTACAAATACAGGTACAGGTAGTGCCAATACTGAAAGTATTACAGGTCAACAGTACTGGACGGCTATGTCTAATATTTCTGAGAATTATATCTATGACCAGGATAATATTAGATTAAGAGAATTAGCATTAGGATACAGTATTCCTCTGAAATCTAATAAACTAGGAATACAAAGTGCAACAGTTCAAGTTGTTGGTAGAAATCTATTTTTCCTTATGAATAAGGCTGAAGATATTGACCCAGAATCTATGCTAGGAACTTCTATAGGAGTTCAAGGGTTGTCACATAATGCTATGCCTACTTTAAGAAGTATAGGATTAAATTTAAATGTAACTTTTTAACATAAAAATACTTAACAATGAAAAATAAAATTTTAATAATAGTAAGTCTTGTACTGGCAATATCAGTGTCATGTACAGATGATTTTAATGATATAAACCAACAACCAGATGCTCTTTCTACTTCTGATGTTAGTGCTAAGTTTTTTGTAACAACATTACAACAGCAATTTTACAGACCAACAATGATTCCATTGTGGTTTGGAGACTTAATACATCCTGATGGATTTTCAGCTCAAATCTCAAATGGTTGGGCTGGTTCCGACTGGAGTGGTGATTTAGGATGGGTATATAACAGTTTTTATACAGACCTAGGTGCCTGGGACTGGTATGCAGCTTATAATAGTACCTTAACTTCCTACATGAATCTTGTTGGTGAAGAAGGACCTTTAGAAAATGAGCAATATTATGCTTTAGGACTTATCATGAAAGGATTATATTATACACAATTCACTGAGACTCATGGAATGATTCCTTACTCTGAGGCATCTGATCCAAACATTCAATTACCAGTATATGATGCTCAAATAGATATCTACAAAGGAATTATTACTGAGTTAGATCAGGCTATCGCTATCATTGGTTCAAATACAACAACCGGAGAAGGTGTTGATCAATTAGGTGAAAACGATGTTATATTTAACGGGAATATGCAAAACTGGAAAAAACTTGCAAATAGTTTGAAATTACGGATTGCATTAAGAGCTAGTGGTGCCCCTGGAGAAGATTTTTCTGCAAACGCAGCCTCTGAAGCTATTGCCTCAGGAGTACTTGCTGAAACGGATGCATTATTTGCAGCATATCCAGAAGAGTCAAATATTTGGGGAGGTTCTGCGTCATATGGTGATATATGGCATAATTTCGCCGGCAGTCAATGGAGAGCAACTGAAGCGATGGTTAATATCTTACAAAATAATAATGACCCAAGATTAAGTAAAATTACGAAGCCTAGTGTTGGTGGAACAATGACAATTTTAAAGCCAACTACTGGTGAGAATGTTGCTCTAATTGATGATCATGTAGCCTTTTTACAGAGTACGTTAAACGGAGCTGGTCTAGTTTTGGGTACAGATTATACTTGGACAGAAACAGCTACAGATATAACTATAACAATGCCAGAATTTACTAACTACGTTGGGTTACCTTCCCGACTAAGTGGAAAAATTAAAAGCTATATGCATCCTGATTTATTCTCTGAACCTTCAGAGATAGTTACTCAGAAAACAAATGAAGGTAGTCCAATATTCCCTACAATTGTTATGACAACTGCCGACTCACATTTTATGATAGCAGAAGCAATTGTTAAGGGCCTTGTCTCTGGAGATGCTAATTCATATTATCAAATAGGCTTAGATAAAGCGATGGCTCTATGGCAAACATCTACATCATCTGATTTTTTACTATCTGACATGGGATCACTAAGTGGAACTACGGAAGAACAGCTAGAAAAGATAGCAACACAAAGATGGGTAGCTAACTATACCAATGGTTATGAATCTTGGGCAATTGTTAGAGATACAGGATATCCAACTTCAGCATTAATAACATCTACGAATAATGATATTATTAGTTTTGCTGGAGATCTTAATGGAGCTTATCCTCAAAGGTTACAATATGGAACCAGTGTGTATACGTCAAACTCTACCAATGCTCAGTCTGCAGTATCAACTCAAGGTCCTGATAAAATGACTACTAAATTATGGTTTGCTAGATAGGTATATTTAATTAATAATTAATAAAGGGAGATTTTTTATAAATCTCCCTTTATTTTTTAAAAAAAAGAATAAATTTATAAATACTATGAGATATCTTTTAATCTGTATGATATTTGGCTATTCAATTTTGAGTTTTTCTCAAGAAAATAAAATCACTCAAGAAAAAGAGATCACCTATTTTGGCAGGGATCATTTTATAATTGAAGGAACGTCTATCTCAGATTCACTTAAGGAAAGCCCATACGATAGGTTACCTATTTCTTATAAAGATAAGGTAAGAGAGCCAGTTTGGGACTTGTCAAAAGCATCTGCAGGAATAACTGTACGATTTCACTCGAATTCCACAAGTATTAGTTTAAAATGGACAATTTTAAATGATTTTGATATGCCTCATATGGCATCTACTGGTATTAAGGGAATAGACTTATATACGAAATATAACAATAAATGGAGATATGTAACTTCAGCAGGAGCCATAGTAGGTCAAAAGAAATATCAAAATAACGAAGTCGCTTCTGATAGTATAAATGAATATGAACTAATAACAAACATAAGTTCTGAATTTAGAGAGTATAAATTATTCTTACCCTTGTACGATGGAGTTACCAAATTAGAAATAGGTATAGATAGTGATGCTCAAATTAAAAAGGCTACTCCCAACACAAAAAAACCTATTGTTTTCTATGGCACAAGTATTACTCAGGGAGGCTGTGCTTCCAGACCAGGGATGGCACACACAAATATTATATCTAGAAAACTAGATGTAGATTGTATTAATTTTGGGTTTAGTGGGAATGGTAGAATGGAAATACCAATAATTGAATTAATTTCTGAAATTAAAGCTAGTGTTTATGTGATTGAATGTTTGCAAAATATGAATATAAAACAAGTGAAAGAGCGTGTCTTACCTTTAGTAAAAATTATCAGAAAAAAACAACCATCAACACCTATTATTTTTGTTGAAAATATGATGTATAAGACAGCCTTTCTAGATAAGACAATAGAAACTGAATTGATACAAGAAAATTTGGCACTTAAAAATGAATATGATAAAATTTTAAAAAATGGATTTCAAAATATTTTTTATATAGAAGATATGAAAGCTGATGGTATGGATAATGAAGGAACAGTAGATGGTGTTCATCTTACCGATCTTGGTTTTTTAAGATATGCTAATTATATAATTGAGAATTTTAAAAAGTACAATCTAATTAAAACAGTGGCCCATAAAGATTAATATTTATTTTTAGAGACTATTTTTTTACAGTTTTAATCATCATTAAGTTGTCATTTGTCGAAATAGTTTTCTTTTTAGGCTTATGTTCAGTTTCTTTATGATTGAAACGAGTTTTTCAGTTTAAAAAGTTTTAATTTTGAATTCAAGAAGGGTGATTTTATCACTCTTCTTTTTTCTTTCCTTTTCTAATTAGTAGGATAATTAAATTATTTTTACCTATGGTAACATTAACTTCATTAGACTTTGTAATCATCATTTTGTTTTTTGCAATTACACTTTCAATAGGTATTTATTTTTCAAAAAAATCTGGAAAAAGTTCTTCTGAGTTTTTTCTATCTGGGAAAACAATGCCATGGTGGCTTCTAGGTGTATCTATGGTAGCAACAACATTTTCTACAGATACTCCTAACTTAGTTACTGATATTGTAAGAACAAATGGTGTGTCAGGTAACTGGGTGTGGTGGGCTTTTTTAATAACTGGACTACTTACTGTTTTTATATATGCTAAGTTGTGGCGAAAGTCTGATGTTAATACTGATATTGAATTTTATGAGCTTAGATATGGAGGGCCACCAGCACATTTTTTAAGAAAGTTTAGAGCTGTTTACTTAGGGGTAATTTTTAATGTAATAACTATGTCGGCAGTTACCCTAGCAGCAATAAAAATAGGGGGTATAATGTTAGGATTAGAACCTTGGCAAACGGTAATTAGTGCTGGATTAATTACGGTTGTGTTTAGTGCATTAGGTGGTTTTAAAGGTGTCGTATATACTGATTTTATTTTATTCTTTGTAGCTATGGGAGGTGCTATTGGTGCCGCTTTTTACTTGGTAAACATTCCAGAAGTTGGGGGTATAGAAGCTCTTTTAGCTAACGAAAATGTAGCTAATAAACTTTCTATATTACCAGACTTTAGTGATAAACAATCTGTAATCACATTATTAATTATTCCACTTGCTGTTCAGTGGTGGAGTTCTTGGTATCCTGGGGCAGAGCCAGGAGGAGGGGGCTACATCGCTCAAAGAATGTTAGCTGCTAAAGATGAAAATCATGCAATTGGAGCTACATTTTTCTTTAATATTATGCATTATGCAATAAGACCTTGGCCTTGGATTATTGTTGCTCTAGCATCTTTAGTAATATTTCCAGATTTAGCAAGCATACAAGAAGCTTTTCCAAATGTAACAGAGAATAAGTTAGGTCATGACTTGGCATACTCTGCGATGCTTACAATGTTGCCAAGCGGATTACTTGGATTAGTTTTAACATCTTTAATAGCCGCTTATATGAGTACTATTTCTACACAGTTAAATTGGGGCTCATCTTATATGGTTTATGATTTTTACAAACAACAAGTAAACCCAAAAGCCTCAGAAAAAAAACTTGTTTTTGTAGGAAGAATTTCTACTGTACTATTAATGGTTCTAAGTGCAGTATTAGCTTTATTCCTTCAAAACGCCTTACAATTATTTGAATTATTATTAGTATTTGGAGCAGGAACAGGATTAATTTTTATTCTAAGATGGTTTTGGTGGCGAATCAATGCTTGGAGTGAAATTACAGCAATGTTTGCCTCAGGTATTATTTCAATTGTATTAAAATTAACATTTGTAGGAGACTATTTATTTGCTTCTAAAACGGGGGTTTTTCAAGACTATTACGAATATCCATTTGTAGTTTTAATAACTACTTTGTGTTGGTTATTTGCTACCTATGTAACTCAGCCAGAGCAAAAAGAAGTATTACAGAATTTTTATAAAAAAACTCAACCTGGAGGCCCAGGATGGAAGAAAATAATCAATAGAGCAAAAAAAGACGGAATATTATTAAGGCAAGATGATAAGGGTTGGAGCGTTCCATCAGGAATTATAGCAATGTTGTTGGGGTGTATATTAATTTACAGTTGCATGTTTGCTACCGGATACTGGATTTATGGGTATTATGTCCAAGCAATTTTATTAACAGTTATTGCTCTTGTGTCAGGATTTTTATTGATAAAGAAATGGAGAAAAATAAAATCAGAGATCTTATAATAACATGGCTTTTGACTGCTCAATATAGAAAAATAAATACACTAGTTCTAAACGGTCAAGAAATTAATAATCTTGTATATTGTAAGGAATTATATTAAAAGTTCTTTTTAAAAAAAATATATGAATTGAGTTTATAATATTATCTGTCCTGTAAAATATCACGTTAAGCAGGATAGTTAGTTTAAAAGAAACTGAGATAATAAGAAAAGGTTTCACAAATAATAATATAAAATAATAGGATGAAAATAAGCGATCAAAAAAAATATTGGAAAACGAACTTAAAGTATCTGTCAATCTTGTTATCTATTTGGTTTGTTGTCTCCTACGGCTTTGGAATTCTATTCGTAGACGAATTAAATAGTATTAGAATGGGTGGGTTTAAACTTGGTTTTTGGTTTGCTCAACAGGGTTCAATTTATGTTTTTACTATTTTAATATTTGTGTACATAAAATTGATGAATAAATTGGATG
>JADFAM010000078.1 GCA_015665265.1 Flavobacterium sp. | reverse complement strand
ACTACCTATCATAATTGTATTGGTTATTTTATCTGGGATTTTAGCAAGTTCTAGATTGTATTTGAAAGCACACACACCAGTAGAACTTATTGTTGGTTTTTCGCTTGGTATAGTATGTCAGTTTGTTTTATTCTTCTCTGAAGTGATCTAAATAAAAAAGAGATATTACTTTGTCTTAGAGTAAATAAAAAATCAATCCTATTCTAATTGTCTTAGAGGAAATATCGGTTGTTCCAAGCATAGTGTCTTTTAACATGGGTGTTAATCCATAATACATATGTGCTGTAAAAACATCATATCCAACAGAGAGCGTAAGCCCATATTGCCAAGAATTAAATCTAGATACATTTTTATAGGAAAAAGAATTTGATTGGTCTGTAAATTTAAAATTATTAGATACATTGTAGCTTGCCTTTACTCCCATATAAACTCTCCAAAAATTATAGGTTTGTGCATCCGAATTTCTCCATCTAAATTCAAATGGAAATTCTAAATTATGGATAGTAAGTGTGTTTATGGCACCAGAATTATCTACTTGAAAAGTAACTTCATTATTATCCTCAGTAATGGTAAGGCCATGATTTAATAAATCATAATTGTAGCCAAACCCAAGGGCCATAGAAACACTCCCCTTTTTATTTAACATAAGGTCTTTCATAAAACCTCCAGATAAACCGTAGGAAAAACCACTTCCTTTAACAAGTGATGGCTGATCAAATAATTGATTATAAGAAATTAAAAAATACAACTGATCCTCTGCATATTTAGAACCAAGCTGCAAAGAATCTTTTTGAGAAAATACGATGCTTGAACATCCAATAAAAAAAAAGAAAAGTAGTTTCTTCATAAATAGCTATTCGAATTTTTTAAAATTAGGACATAAAAAAGGGAATACAAAAAATTGTATTCCCTTTTTTAATATAATTTTCAAATCCTGTTAGTTATCAGCTCCTGCTTGGGTAGAATAACTCAGTTTTAAAGCATTTACATCTCTTAGTTTTATTCTAATGTCTGTAATCGTTCCAACACTAGATTCTTTATCAGCTTTAATAGAAGTAGTCATAAAAGGAATTTCACCTTCTGAGACCTCTTCTCTTGCTCTTAAAATGAATGATGGCACATCTTCAGGTGTTGCTATCTTATCATTTAATTGAATTCTATTGTAGGCTGTACCATACTTTGCATCTTTAGCTTTACCAACATATATAGTACTCACTAAACTTTTATGTTCTAATTTCTTTATCTCTGTAGCACTTGGTAATCTTGGTGCTTCAATTTGTAAAGAAGTTTCTCTCATTGTAGTAGTTACCATAAAGAAAAATAACAACATAAAAACAATATCTGGTAATGAAGCTGTATTTACAGCAGGCATCCCTTTTTTCTTCTTTTTAAACTTAGACATCTATCGAAGGTTTTTAAATTAATTAGCAGAAGTTGGTTCAGCATCAGAAATAATTTGAGGGAAACTAGTTTTAATATCCTCTACTTTTTTCTTAAATTCTTCCTTATCTGATCCTCTACTATCTTTATATCTTTTTTCTAACTCTGTATACAAAATTCCATAACGTTGTTGAGATAGTCTATTTCTCAAAATAGTATATGCTTTTAACAACTCGTTTTGAACTTCAATGTACGTACCATACTCAGTACCTCTATCACTTTGAACAGAAATAATTGCTTTGTTAGGATGATCTGAAGAAGACGGGCTTCTTTCACCTTCACAATAGTCACATGGAGTTCCTGGGGTTCCATCTTCACCTGGTTTTCCATCACCTCCACCATTGTCAATAAATTTGACAGCAGCTTCTTTTAATTCATCAATAACCATTATTTCACCCTCTACAAGTAAATCATTATTTCTATTGATGTTTACTTCAAAGATATTTTTCTCCTTGATAATAGGTGGTTTATAATCTGGTGGTGGTTTCTCTGATAATTTCTTAGAAATACCTGAATCTACATTCATCGTGGTAGTTACTAAGAAGAAAATTAATAACAAGAAGGCAATATCTGCCATAGACCCTGCATTAATTTCCGGTGTCTCTCTTCTTGCCATATATTAATTTTTTACAAGTCCTTTTGCTAGATCATATACAAAAAATATGCCACCAATTAGAACTAGGATTGAACTATACCATATTAAGCTACCTACCCATTGGTTTGAAGAAGATCCTAATTCCCCTCCTTTTAACACATTTCCTTGAGCATCTAATACTGCCTCACTATCACCTAAAATATAGGCTATCACTAAAAGAACACCCATAGCACCAAGGCCAATCATTGTTTTCTTTAAGTTTTCTGGATTTTTCACCAACCCTCTTATAGATAATACTACAGTAATAAGAACTGATGCATAAAATAAGTACAATGAAAAACCAATTAAAGGTCCAACGGCTCCGCTTATAGATTCTGGAACATCATCAGTAATTGAAACATTAATAAATAATGCGATACCTATAACAGATATAACAGCCACTATGATGGTAAGTATTTTTGAAAGTTTACTATTCATAAGGCGTCTTATTTTTTATATTTAACTAATAAATCTATTAAAGTGATAGAAGCATCTTCCATATTATTTACAATACTATCTACTTTAGAGATGATGTAATTGTAAAAAACTTGAAGAATAATCGCTACAACTAATCCAAATACAGTTGTTAATAAGGCAACTTTAATACCTACAGCTACAACTCCTGGAGAAATATCATTGGCTACAGCAATGGCATCAAAAGCTCCAATCATACCAATTACAGTTCCCATAAATCCTAACATCGGTGCTAATGCAATAAAAAGTGATAACCAAGAAATATTTTTTTCTAATAATCCCATTTGAACTCCTCCATAACCGATTACAGCTTTTTCAGCAGACTCGATACCTTCATCAACTCTGTCTAAACCTTGGTAAAAAATAGACGCTACTGGCCCTTTAGAGTTTCTACAAACTTCTTTTGCTGCTTCTACACCACCAGAACTTAAAGCCTCATCTACGCTCGCCATCAACTTCTTAGTGTTGGTAGTAGCCATGTTTAAATAAATAATTCTTTCAATTGCAATTGCAAGACCTAAGATAAGGGCTACCAATACAATTCCCATAAAAAATGGACCACCTTCAATAAAACGTTGTTTTAATACTTGGTGAAAAGTTTGTTCAGCGACCTCAGCCTCTTGTGCAAATACTGATTGAATAGCTCCAAAAAACATGAACCCTGTTACTGTAAGGATATTTACTACTTTTTTCATCATCTTTGTAATTAATTTTTAAAAATTTTAGTGTTAAAAGTTGTAACTAGTTGTTACATAAAAACAAAATTTTAGCTAGAAAAATTAATTTTAATATTATTTAATCTTCGCTATTTTTTATTTCGACGACCAAGTAACAAAAAATAGTTGGTTTCTTAAAAAATTTTAAAAAGTTTTTGCAAACGAAATGCCAAAAACAAAAAGATTTAACATAAAGACTACTTATTTGTTATTTCACCTCTTAAAGATTGCTTAAAACAATGTGCAAACTTATCCTTTTCAACACCTACACCCAAAAGATACATCAATTTGGCAATAGCAGATTCTGTAGTGATATCTTTAGCATCTATAACCCCAATGTTTTTTAACAAAGAACTTGTTTCATAATGACCTGGCAAAACAGATCCGCCAACGCATTGGGTAACATTTACAATGAAAAGACCCTTAGTTATAGCGTCAGAAAGTAAGTCTATAAATTCTTTGTTATTTGGAGCATTCCCAGCCCCATAGGTCTCCATAACAATTCCCTTAAGATTGTTTATAGTTAAAATACTTTTTACAACAGCCATTGGAATTCCTGGAAAAAGTTTTAAAATAGCAATATCTGAACACAAGTTCTTCCTAACTATTAATTTTTTGTCATAAGTGGGCTCTTCTATGAAATCTTGATTAAAATTAAGGTGAACACCACTCTCTGCCAATGGAGGATAATTCATAGAGGTAAATGCTTCAAATTGTTCTGCACTTAACTTGGTTGTTCTGTTGGCTCTATATAGTTTGTATTCAAAATACAAACAGACTTCACTTACTATTGGAAGACCATCTTCGTAGGCACTTGCAATTTCTATGGAAGTAATTAAATTTTCTTTTGCATCTGTTCTCAAATAGCCTATAGGCAATTGTGAGCCAGTGAAGATCACTGGTTTTGTTAAATACTCTAACATAAAACTAATGGCAGAGGAAATATAAGACATGGTATCAGACCCTGTTAAAACAACAAATCCATCATGTTGTTCGTAATTCTGCTCAATTATCTCTGCAATTTGAACATAATATTGTGTGTTCATATTTGAGGAATCTATGGGTTCATCAAATGAAATAGAGGTGATGTCACAGTCTAATTGTTTTAACTCAGGTATATTTTCTAAAATCTGACTAAAATCAAATGCTTTCAAGGCTTTTGATGCATGATCTTTTACCATCCCGATGGTACCTCCGGTGTAAATGAGTAGTATTTTTCGTTTACTTGTCATTTTGTCACTATTTTTATGAAAAAATTTAATTGGAATACTTTGTGATGTAAAAGTATCAAAGAAAATTGAATACTCATTTTTAATAGTAAAAATATGATAGAATTTTACATAATTATCGGTGCTATAGCTCTTGCAAGCTGGGCAGTAAGCAATACTCTCAAGAATAAATTTAAAAAATACTCAAAAGTTCATTTAAGAAATGGCATGTCTGGTGCTGAGATTGCAGAAAAAATGTTAGCAGATCATGGCATTAGAGATGTTAAAGTGGTCTCTACTGCAGGAATGCTAACCGATCATTACGATCCTAGAAATAAAACTGTAAATCTAAGTGCAAGTGTGTATAGCCAGCGAAATGCTGCCGCTGCTGCTGTAGCAGCTCATGAGGTAGGACATGCTGTGCAACATGCACAAGCTTATGAATGGTTAACCATGCGGTCTAAATTGGTTCCTATGGTGAGCGTTTCTTCAAGATTTTCACAGTGGCTTGTTTTTGGTGGCTTAATCTTAGGAGCTGCTTCAGACAATACTGGAATTGGGTTTTATATAGCTATCGTTGGTTTGGGTTTTATGGCTTTAGCAACCGCATTCAGTTTTATTACATTACCTGTAGAATATGATGCAAGTAACAGAGCATTAGCTTGGTTAAAAAACAAAAATATGGTAAGTCAGCAAGAATATGCTGGATCTAAGGATGCTTTAAAGTGGGCAGCCAGAACCTATCTAGTAGCTGCTTTAGGTTCTTTAGCGATGCTATTGTATTGGGGGCTTCAAGTTTTAGGCGGAAGAGATTAACCATGCTAAAAATAAAAAAGCTTCGATTTCTCGAAGCTTTTTTATTTAATCATTTAACTTTAAAACAGCCATAAATGCTTCTTGGGGAATTTCTACATTTCCTACCTGACGCATTCTTTTCTTTCCTTTCTTCTGCTTTTCCAGTAATTTTCGTTTTCTAGAGATATCACCTCCATAACATTTTGCAGTTACATCTTTACGCAATGCTTTGGTGGTTTCTCTAGCTATAATTTTTGCGCCTATAGCTGCTTGAATTGGAATATCAAATTGTTGTCTTGGTATTAATTGTTTTAGTTTTTCAACAATCTTCTTTCCAATTGTATAGGCGTTGTCTGCATGCAATAAAGCAGAAAGCGCATCTACTGGTTGACCGTTTAATAAAATATCTACACGCACCAACTTAGATGTTTTCATTCCTATTGGATTATAATCAAAAGAGGCATACCCTTTGGAAACTGTTTTTAAACGATCATAAAAATCAAATACAATTTCTGCCAACGGCATGTTAAACGTTAACTCAACTCGTTCTGTTGTTAAATAGGTTTGATTGGTAATCTCTCCACGTTTCTCAATACACAAACTCATAACTTGTCCAACAAAATCTGATTTGGTGATAATAGAAGCTTTAATATAGGGCTCCTCCACTCTTTCTAACCTTGAAGGCTCAGGCAAATCTGAAGGGTTATTTAATAAAACAATATCCGTTGGATTCTTTTTTGTGTAGGCATGATATGACACATTGGGAACTGTTGTAATCACTGTCATATTAAATTCACGCTCTAAACGTTCTTGAATAATCTCCATATGCAGCATTCCAAGGAATCCACATCGAAAACCAAAACCTAATGCAGCAGAACTTTCCGGAACAAATACTAGAGAGGCATCATTTAATTGTAATTTTTCCATGGAATACCTCAACTCCTCGTAATCTTCTGTATCTACTGGATAAATTCCTGCAAAAACCATTGGTTTCACATCTTCAAAACCGTCAATAGTCTCTGTTGTAGGGTTTTGAGCGTCTGTAATGGTATCTCCAACTTTTACTTCTTTAGCTGTTTTAATACCTGTGATTAAATAACCAACATCACCTGTTTTTACTGATTTTTTTACAACTTGATTCAGTTTCAAAGTACCAACCTCATCAGCAAAATACTCATTATTTGTAGCCATAAACTTAATCCGTTGGCCTTTTTTAATTTCACCGTTTAGAATTCTAAAATAGGTTTCAATTCCTCTGTAAGAATTATATACTGAATCAAAAATTAGGGCCTGCAAGGGTGCATCAGGATCTCCTTCTGGAGCAGGAATTCTGTCTATAATTGCAGCTAAAATATTATCAACTCCAAAACCAGTTTTACCACTTGCATGAATTACCTCTTCTGGATCACAGCCTAAAAGATCTACAATATCATCTGTTACCTCCTCTGGATTTGCTGAAGGTAAATCTACTTTATTCAAAATTGGAATAATCTCTAAATCATTCTCTAAAGCCAAATACAAATTTGATATGGTTTGTGCTTGGATACTTTGTGCTGCGTCTACTATTAATAATGCTCCTTCACAAGCTGCTATAGAACGAGAAACTTCATAGGAAAAATCTACATGGCCAGGCGTATCAATAAGGTTTAAGATATAATCTTCTCCATTGTGTTTGTAGTCCATTTGGATGGCATGAGATTTAATGGTAATACCTCGCTCACGCTCTAAATCCATATTGTCTAATAACTGATTTTGCTTTTCTCTATCGGTTACTGAACCTGTATAATCTAACAATCTATCTGCCAACGTACTTTTACCATGATCGATATGAGCGATAATGCAAAAGTTTCTAATATTCTTCATGCGTTACATTATTTTTAAGGGTGCAAATATAAGTGATTTAGAAAGTTGACGCAATAAAAACATTTTCTGAAATGCATTCAGATTTAAAATATTGTCCTCATATTTAAATAAAAAATAAGATCTTAGTGATTCTATTTTAATTTATCTCAAAACACGCTAATAAAAACAACTATGAAGATGAAAATAATCTTATCAATTTTTGGAATTATTTTAATACTCTTTGTTATTTCTCAACTCTTTTTTTTAAACAGTCAACGAACTATTGAAACCTATGCTTTTACAATAATTGACTCTTATGAAACCATTGAAATAAGACAATATGAGGCATCGTTATTTACTTCAGTTCAAATGCCATCAAACAAGTATCGTAAAACTTCTAGCAAAGGTTTTTCTATTTTAGCGGGGTATATTTTTGGAGGTAATGATAAAGAAGAAAAAATAGCCATGACTTCTCCAGTGGCCATGTCTTTAAAAGATTCTACTACAATGCTATTTCTAGTTCCAAAAAAATACACAAGAGATAATCTACCAGTACCAAATGACTCGAGTATAGAGTTTAAAGATATCCCTGAAAAAAAAGTGGCTGCAATTTCTTTTGGTGGTTGGGCTAGTGATTCAAAAATAGCAGCCTTTAAAAGTAAATTAATTACCGCTTTAAATACTAAAGGGATAGAATATACCGATAACTTTTACTTTTTAGGATACAATGCCCCAATGGAAGTTTTTAACAGAAAGAATGAGGTAATTGTTGAGTTAAAATAATCTCCTCTACTCTTGCCACTCAGCTATAAATAGATTGGTATCTCTTCCTCCTCCATTATTTCTATTAGAGGAAAAAGCTAGCCATTTTCCATCATTTGAAAATACAGGAAAAGCATCAAAAGTTTCACCATGGGTAATTCTTTTTAAATTTTTCCCATCCAAATCAATCATGTATAAATTAAATGGAAACCCTCTTTCTGCCTCAAAATTTGATGAAAATAAAATTTTCTCTCCAGAAGGGTGAAAAAATGGACTCCAATTCGCATTTCCTAAATTGGTTAATTTTTTAAGGTTTGAGCCATCTGAATTACAGATATACAATTCCATCTCAGTTGGTTCAACTAAGCCCTCAGCTAATAAATCTTTGTAGGCTTTAATTTCTTCGTTAGTCTTTGGTCTAGATGATCTAAAAATTAGTTTCGTTCCATCTGGCGAGAAAAATGCACCTCCATCATATCCCAATTCATCCGTAATCTGTTTCACATCTGTTCCGTCTATATTCATGGTATACAACTCAAGATCTCCACTTCTGGTGGATGTGAACACTATCTTATCTCCTTTTGGAGACACTGTAGCTTCTGCATCGTATCCTTTTTCATTTGTTAGTTGATTTACAATATTCCCTTCTAAATCAGAAACAAAAATATCATAGCTGTCATAAATTGGCCACACATAACGCCCATTTTTCCGAAGTGGTGCCGGCGGACATTCTTCACCTCCTAAGTGAGTAGAACCGTATACATAATGCTTGTTATCTGGTAGAAAATAAGCACAAGTAGTTCGCCCTTTTCCAGTACTTATCATAGGTGGTACTTTTTCTGAAAAATTTTCATTAATATTCATTAAAAACATTTGATCACATTCAACATCCCATTCTTTATTATTGGATTGAAATATTAATTGTTGATCATCGAAACTCCAGTAAGCCTCAGCATTATCTCCTCCAAATGTAATTTGACGAATACTCTTAAAATGTACTTCTTCAGCAAAAATGAGTGAATCATTTCCAGCTACTAGCTTAGCTGACTTTTTAGAATTTGTATGGGTGCAGCTTATACTAAAAATAGTAATTAATAAAAGTGATAATACTCTAAATTTCATATCGTTGTTTTTAATGCTTAATTTTGAGCAAAAATAATACTAATTCTTATGAGAAACTTTCCAATTTTATTCTTTTTAATTTTATGTAGTTCTTGTTCAGAGGAAGTTTTGAATAAAAGTCAAATAAAAACTGATGTAGTTTATTTAGCAGACGATTTATTAGAGGGAAGGCAGACAGGAACTGAAGGTGAGAAGAAAGCGGCAACCTATATAGCCCATCGCTATAAACAGTTGGGACTAATTGCTAAAGGAACAAAGAATTTTGAACAAGAATTTTCTTTTATCCCAAAAACAAACCCTCATTCTGAGGTAAGGTTTGCAAAAAATGAAGACGGAACTATAACTGGAAGAAATGTGATCGGATTCATAGATAACGATGTTCAAAACACCGTTATTATAGGTGCGCATTTTGACCATCTAGGATATGGTGGGGACGGTTCTCTTTATAGAGATTCTATAAAAGCAATTCATAATGGAGCTGATGACAATGCAAGCGGAACAGCTGTTATGATAGATTTAGCAAGAAGGTTAAAAAACAAAAACACCAATAATAATTATTTGTTTATTGCTTTTTCTGGAGAAGAGATGGGATTACTGGGTTCTAACTACTTTGTAAAAAATCCTACAATTAACACCAAGGCTGTATCCTATATGATTAATATGGATATGGTTGGTAGATTAAAAAAAGATAGTGCCTTAGCAGTTTATGGCACAGGTACGTCTCCAATGTTTAAACAGGTTTTGAAGGCTCATAACAACAAATTTAAATTGATTGAAAACGAGTCTGGAGTTGGCCCAAGTGATCATACGAGTTTTTATTTAGCCGACATCCCTGTATTGCATTTTTTCACAGGACAACACGAAGACTATCACAAACCTGGTGATGACGCAGAGAAATTAAACTATCAAGGCATGGAGACCATCTCTGATTATATTTTTGATATTATTTCTGATCTTGATGACAATGGAAAATTAGCCTTTAGAAAGACAAAAAACGAAAGTGAAAGTACTCCAAGATTCAAAGTTGGCTTAGGGGTAATTCCAGACTACTTGTTCGATGGAAAAGGCATGCGAATTGATGGTGTTTCTGAGGGAAGGCCTGCTGAAAACGGAGGACTTCTAAAAGGTGATATCGTAATTCAATTGGGAGATAGTATTGTTACGGATATGATGAGTTATATGAGAGCCTTATCTGTTTTTGATACAGGAGATAAAACCACTGTTATGGTAAAACGAGGAAATAAAGAGGTTCGTTCAGTCATAGAGTTTTAATCTTAAAATTTTTTACACTAAATTGCAATAGCTCAATGTGCTATTATTTATTAATAACTCAAAGTAGTTGAATTTATGAAATTTAAATACCCTATTATAAGTTTTTTAATCCTTGTCCTCTGTCTAAGCAATTGCTCAACAGCTACTATTGAAGAAGTAATCATAACAGAACCTGTTACCTTTGATACTGACGTAAGTATTATTATAACTAATAATTGTCTTCCATGTCATGCCGGTGGATTTCCTTCTGCAGGTTTAAATCTTGAAGGGTATTTAAATGTAAGGTCATCAACTGAAAATGGAAATTTGTTGAGTAGAATTAATAGTATTTCCAACCCAATGCCACAGAGTGGTCCAATGGCGCCAGATTTAATTGCTACTATAGAGCAATGGGCTGAGGACGGTTTCATTGAAAACTAATCATATAATCTCATGAAAAAAGTAGCGATTACACTATTTTTATTAGTAAGTTTTTCAACTTTTGCTCAAAAATATTATACAAAAACAGGAAATACTAAATTCAAAGCTTCGGTAGAAGCTTTTGAGCCAGTAGAGGCAACAAACAATAGTACTACTGCAATTATAAATGTAACTTCTGGAGAAATTGCCTCCTTGCTTTTTATAAAAGCTTTTAATTTTAGAGTAGCACTAATGCAAGAGCATTTTAATGAAAACTACATGGATTCTGGCACTTTTCCGAAAGCGACTTTTAAGGGACTGATCTCTGATTTTGATCTCTCAAAAATTTCAAGCACTGAGAAAAAACTTCTCCTTAAAGGAATATTAACCGTAAGAGGAGTTGAAAAAGAAATTGAAACACTTGCAACGTTTTCAAAAAAAGAAGATAAATTGCTTATGGTAACTTCATTTGGGGTTAAACCAGAAGATTTTAATATTAAAATACCCAAAATTGTAAGTAATAAAATAGCAGGAACAATTAATATCTCTTTAGTCTATGAGTTTATCGAAAAAAAATAAGTTAATCATTACTTTTCTTCTCGTTTTCAGCGTTATTGGTTTTGCCATTTATACCTATGCTATGCAGCCCCCTACTGCAATTGAAAACAAAAAAATAGACTTTAGCGGTTCTTCAGATGAATTACTTCTCAAAATCATAGATCATACTGAAGAGTGGCAAGATAAAATAGTTGTTGTATCTGGAGAAGTAACTAATATAGATGAGAATGGAGTTATGCTATCAAGTAAAATTTACTGTCAACTAAAACAAGTGTCTGACCTTCAGAAAATAAATCCTTCAAATAATATCTCTTTAAAAGGAAGAATTATCGGATATGACGATTTATTGGAAGAACTAAAATTAGATCAATGTATTATTCAATAAGCAACATCATCATGTTTAAAAAAAACCTACTTATTTTTTGTGCCTTTTTGTTAGTATTCTCTAGCCTGTCTGCTCAAGACGATTTACTAGATGAATTAAACGAGAATGCTACAGACAGCTCCTATGAAATGCCTGCATTTAAGGCTATGAAAATTGGAAATCTTCAATCTACAAAAATGGCAGACCAAGGAGATTTTTATTTAATTGTTTCACACAGATTTGGTCCTTTGAAAGATGGATTTGATACTTTTTTAGGCTTAGATGAAGCCAGTACTAAAATTCAATTACTTTACTCTTTCTGGGAAGGTGTTCAATTTAGTATTAGTAGAGAATCTTACAACAGAACCTTAGCTGCATCAGCAAAAATACGTTTAGCAAGACAATCTAAAGACTTCCCTGTAAATCTCGTAACCTACGCTACGGTAAATAGAAATACATTAATTGATGAAACTATTTTCCCAGATTTAAAATCTAGTGATCGTCAAAGTTATGCAACCCAATTATTAGTGTCTAGACGGTTTTCTGATAAATTTTCTTTTCAACTTGCTCCAACATATATCAGAGAAAATCTTCAAAATTTAAATGTAGTGCCAGAAGAAAAATTTAATCAATTTGCGCTTGGTTTTGGTGGACGATATAAGTTGAGCAAACGTGTTAGCTTTAATGCAGAATATGTTTATAATGCGAGTAGAGCAGAAAGCTCTCCTTTTGATAATTCGTATGCTTTTGGTCTAGATATTGAAACTGGCGGACATGTATTTCAATTATTATTTACCAACTCACAATCTAGTAACGAACCAGGATTTATGAGTAGCGCAGAAGGAGATATGGTTTTTGGATTTAATGTAGTTAGAGTTTTTTAATTATTTTTTGAATTCATCAGTTTTGGACTCTGACTAATAAAAACACTAATTTTGCAAAAAAATAATGTAGCTTGGTAAAAATAGACACTATAGAACTTCCAGATTTTCCACTATTATTAGCACCTATGGAAGATGTTAGTGATCCACCTTTCCGTGCTTTATGTAAGGAAAATGGTGCTGATGTTGTGTATACTGAGTTTATTTCTTCTGAAGGATTAATACGTGATGCTGCTAAAAGTATTATGAAATTAGACATTTATGAAAAAGAACGCCCTGTAGGAATTCAAATTTTTGGAGCCAATTTAGATTCGATGTTACGCTCTGTTGAAATTGTAGAGAAAACAAACCCAGATATTATCGATATTAATTTTGGTTGCCCTGTAAAAAAAGTGGTCTCTAAAGGTGCTGGCGCTGGAATATTAAAAAATATTGATTTGATGGTTTCGCTTACAGAAGCCATGGTAAAACACACCAATTTACCAATTACAGTAAAAACTCGTTTGGGTTGGGATCATGACTCTATAAAAATTGTAGAAGTTGCAGAAAGATTGCAAGATGTAGGTTGTAAAGCTATTTCTATTCATGGAAGAACCCGTGCTCAAATGTATAAGGGAGACGCAGACTGGAAACGCATAGCTGAGGTAAAAAATAATCCTAGAATGCATATCCCTGTGTTTGGAAATGGTGATGTAACTACCCCAGAAAAAGCTAAAGAAATGCGTGATGTTTATGGTTTAGACGGTGCGATGATCGGAAGAGCTTCTATTGGATATCCTTGGTTTTTCAACGAAGTAAAGCATTATTTTAAAACAGGTGAGCATCTCGCTGGGCCAACAATTTCTGAAAGAACAGAAATGGCACGACGTCATTTACAAATGGCGATAGATTGGAAAGGAGAGCATTTAGGAGTAGTAGAAACTAGAAGACACTATACCAATTATTTTAAAGGAATTCCTCATTTTAAAGAACATCGTTTAAAAATGGTTACCTCAGATGACCCAAAAGATGTATTTGCAGCTTTTGACGTGGTTCAAGAAACCTTTGGCAATGCAATGATTCCAGCATTTAAATAGTATTATTCTTTTACTACAATACTATTCTTAATTGTAGCTATCTCTGTTAACTTTTTGGTAGATATATTATTTGGGTAGGTTATACCTATATACAACCACTTTCTTTCAAATAAATAATACATTTTTATTCTTTGAAACCTTTTCTTATTTCTTGTAAAAGAATATGATTTTTTTTCAAAGTCACCTAATCTATCTTTTCCTTTACTTTTTTTTATTGAAGACATCAACTTTTCATTAAAATTTGGTGAGCGAAAAGATCGTAATCTTCGATTGAGATCTCTTTTAGGGTTCTCTGAGTTGTGAACATACATAACAATAGATGTCTCAGATTTGACTTCGTTATTTTTAAATGGGGAATGATAAATCACCTCCTTTGCAATAGGCTCTAGATAACTACGCCAACTATATGGAAAATTTACTAGAAAATCATTAGTGTCAAAAACGTAAAAATCTTCTTTTTCAACTATGGATACTCCTAAATTTTTTAGCAAATTCTCACCGTTATTTGGGTACAACTTAGTGCTAGTGGTATTTTTAGAGGAAGCACAAGAAAAAAAGATAATAAACAGAAATAGATAAGGAGTTTTCAAAGATTTCAATTTTATTTTAATATAGCTAAAAGTATTTTATTTATCAATAAAACCTAATGAAATTCTACTACTAGCTACCTTTGCTGCTAAAAAACCTAATACTGTAATAGTGGCAATTACAATCAAAAAATTTGAACCCCTCAACTCTACTGGATAAGGAATTGAAGATGTGATCATAAAAATTTGAAATTTTTGTTGAATAGTTACTATGATCACTGATAAAAATAATCCAACAGCCATAGATATGATTGTCAATAAAAACCCTTGTAGCACAAAAATCTTCTTTATTTCAGATAGTGTAACACCTAGGCTTAACAATGTTTTTAAATTCTTTTTTTTATCAATTATCATCATAATAATAGAACCAACTATATTAAACATAGCTATAATAACAATCAACGTAAAAATTAAGTACGAGACAAAATTTTCTGTATTAATTACTTTATAAAAAAGCTCATTCAGCTGAGCTTTGGTTTTAACTTTATATTTACTTCCAAGTTTCTCTTGCATTGACGCTGCAAAATTAGCTGGGTTACTATCTGGTCTTAATTTTATTTCTATCCCTGTAAACTGATTTTCCTTATAGTTTACTAATTGTTGTGCTTGAAAATTGGACACAAAAACATACTTATTCTCAAACTCTTCTGTCCCAAAATACGTGCCCACTATTTGGGTTTTAATACTTCTAAAGCTTCGTGCAGGATTTATAAATCCAGTTCCTTTTTTTGGGACTAAAATTTCCAGATATTCTCCAAAATTTTCAACTCCAGCAGCTAATTTATAGGCTAAACTGTTTCCTATCACACTAGTATTAGTGTATTCTTTTTGCAACCATGTACCCATCTGAATTGCATCATCTAGCGGCACTACATTGGTGTAGGTTTCATCAACTCCTTTAATAAATGCTATTTGTTGTTTTTCACCGTTTTTTATAAATACTCTTTCTTCTATTACATTGGAAAAAGCAACAATGTCTGTTGAAGACAATACAACGTTTTTGATGGCATTTTCGTAAAAAAAACTTTTCCCTTTCGTTGCGGTAATTTTAATATCTGGGTCAGAACTATCTAAAAGAGCATAATTAAATGTTCGTAAACCAGAAAACCCAGAAAGAATGATAAACAATGCAGCAGTTCCTAGAATAACTCCAATAGATGCAATAATGGTTATAATATTAATTGCGTTATTTCCACTTTTAGCAAATAGATATCTTTTGGCTATGTATAATGGAAAATTCAAATGAAATGATAGTTATTGTTTTTTTCGTTTTGGCAAGATACTAGGGTCTTCAATAGGGTTTACATCTTCTCCTCGTAGAGACTTATCTATTTCTTCAATATAATCTAAAGAATCATCGCCAAAAAAAAGTAATTCTGGCATTCTTCTAAGTTGATTTCGTGTTCTTTTAGCTAGTTCATGTCTAATGAGTGGTGAATTAGATTTTACACCTTCAATAATAGCCTTCCTTTTGTCTGAGGGAAAAACGCTTAGATATACTTTTGCGACTCCTAAATCTGGGGTTACAGAAACTTTTGAAACAGATATAATAACACCTTGCATTCCATCTTGAGCAGCTTTTTGCAAAACCTCTACCAAATCTTTTTGTAAAACACCCGCAATTTTTCGTTGTCTGTTTGTTTCTTCCATGCTGCAAATCTACAATAATTAACAAAACATTCATTACTTTTGAAAGAAGCAGTATCTATGAAGTATTATTTGGTTGAATCTGTTTTTTAAATAATGAATCCTATCTAAAGACTAATGAATAAAATAGAGCACATTGGAATAGCCGTAAAAAATTTAGAAGTATCAAATGAATTATTTGCAAGTCTACTAGGTACTAATCATTATAAAATTGAAGAGGTGCTTAGTGAGGGGGTAACTACCTCTTTTTTTAAGGCTGGACCAAATAAAATTGAATTACTTGAAGCTACAAACCCAAACAGCCCTATTGCTAAGTTCATTGAAAAGAAGGGAGAAGGCATCCACCATATTGCATTTGCAGTTACCGATATTTATTCAGAAATAACTAGGCTTAAAAACGAAGGATTTATTGTTTTAAATGATACCCCCAAAAAAGGAGCAGACAATAAACTTGTTGTTTTTTTACAT
>JADFAM010000062.1 GCA_015665265.1 Flavobacterium sp. | reverse complement strand
AAATTCCTCTACGATATACAATTCACATTTTAAATCTTTAAAAGGTGGAATCTCGAAGAGTTGGTTTGGGAAAACTAATGCAACTGTTTTCATGTGTTAAAATAGTGTTTGTTGTAGCCAACGATTTCTAAATAGATGGGCAGGATCGTAACGTTCTGCTTGAAGTTGGGTATTAAACTTTCGATCTCTTGGATCGTTACCTACACCAGAAACATACATCCAGTTTCCAAAGTTGCTATGAACATCATAGTCTATTAGTATAGATTCAAAATAGGCTGCACCGATTCTCCAATCTAATGTTAGTTCTTTGGCAAAATAAGAAGCAACATTTTGTCTTCCTCTATTACTCATCCAACCTGTTCGTTTTAATTCTATCATGTTGGCATTCACAAAATCATCTTTTGTCTCTCCATTAATCCAATTTTGTATAATTTTTCTATTGGAAGACCATGAGTAGTTTTTATTCAAAATTCCACCAATCTTAAAGATATTGTTGCCATGTTTTAATGAAATGTATTTAAAATAATCTCTCCAAATCAATTCAAAAATAAGCCAATATGTAGACTGATTTTTTATTTCATCTTCCTCAAATTTTTTAACATTCCAATAAATAGTTCTTGCTGATAGAGATCCGTTAGCCAACCAAGGAGAAAATTTGGAGCTGTAGTCTGTGCCAATTAGACCGTTTCTGGTTTTTTTGTAAAATCCTAATTTTTTTGTTTCAAAAAAATAATTGTGTAACCTTTTTAAGCCTTCACTCTCTCCTCCGTGAAATGGGAAAGCAGTTTTAGAATTAGAAGTAACTTCTTCAAACCCTAAATCTTCTAGTGATGGAATCTCAGTTCTTTCATTGACTAAATTGTCTGTTGTTAACTTATCAATATGTGCCTCGGACCTTATAAAGTTATATTTTTCTAATTTTTTTCTAAGGTTAGAAAATACGGGAGGAATATTCTCTATGTCTATATTAATATCATTAGGGTGATATAGAAACTGGTTATATATTTCGTGTACTTTTATCTCTTCAGGAATTTTTTCTTTAACTGTTTTCAAAGAAATTACTTCATCGTTAGTCCATTCTTTTTGTTTGTAAATACATTCAATTTGATATATTTTACAAATATCCATAATCTTGTTCTCAGGAGTATTTTTAAATACTAGGAGTGAAATATTTAGCTGAATTAATTGTTGTTGAAGATCTTCGAGAGTTTCTAATAAAAACTTAGTTCTGAAAACATCCATTTTATTAAATCCAAATTCATTTTTTAAAAATAAGGTTGGATCAATACAGTAAACACCTATGACTTTCTTATGATTTTTTATGGCTGTTGAAAGTACTTCGTTGTCATGAATTCTAAGATCATTTCCAAACCAAACTAGTCCCGTAGTATTTTTTATTTCTGTTTTATCAATCAATTTTTAACTTATTTTTTGTTTCTCCTGCATCTTTCACTACAATATTTCACATTTTCCCAACTTTTTTTCCATTTCTTTCTCCATGTAAAGGGTTTGTCACAAGTGACGCATATTTTTTCAGGTAAATGTTGTTTTTTCAACTATTATATTTTTATGATTTTATTAATCATTCCATTAAAAACAAACCAATGAAATGGTGTTACCAAATACCAGTATAACCTGCCTGCAACTCCTTTTGGTCTAAATGTGGCAGTTTGGTAAAGAATGCCATTTTCTATTTTAAATTCTAACCAAGCTTCTCCTGGTAATTTCATTTCTGCATATAACAGTAATTTTTGTTGATTTCTGTTTGCATAGATTACTCTCCAAAAATCTAAAGCATCACCATTAAGTAATTCTGTTTTACTTCTTCTTCCTCTTCGAAGGCCTGTTCCGCCATAAAATTGATCTATAAAACCTCTAATTTTCCAAAGAAAAGTTCCATAATACCAACCATTGTCTCCACCTATAGCCCAAATCTTGTTGATTGTTTTTTCAGAGTTTATCACTTTTCTTTGTTTAAAATCTTTGAAACAACCATATGTTGGAACATTAATAAACTTATGGATATAGTCTTTTAAGTTACCACTACTTATGTATGAGTCTTTCCAACTCGAAATAATACTGTTTTGTTCTATTTTTATAAATGCTAGCTGAACTGCTTTTTTGTAACTCATAGGATCTACTTTTAAAATAGAGTTAATGTGAGACTTTTCACCTATAATTTCTATTCCCATGCTATTTACTAGAGAAGTTGCTAGCTTGTAGGATGTAGATGTTACAAAATATAACCAGTAGGAGGAAAGCTTTGGAGTCATAACTGGAAAAGTAACAATGGTTCTTTTTAACCCTCTAACTTCTGCAAATTGCAATAACATTTCCTTGTAGGTTACTATTTCTGGCCCAAAAATATCATAAGATTTATTGTAAAGAGTTAGGTTTGAAACTGCTTTAGATAGATATGCTAATACGTCTCTGACTCCTATGGGTTGTGTTTTTGTATTTAGCCATTTAGGAGCAATCATAAAAGGTAATTTTTCAACTAAATCTCTTATTATTTCAAAAGATGAACTACCGGAACCTACAATGATTCCGGCTTTGAAAGTAGTTAAAGCGTATTTCTTTGAGCGTAAGGTATTTTCTACATTTTTTCTAGAGAGTAAATGTTTTGATAGTTTTGTGTCATTGGTGATTCCGCTTAAATAAATAACTTGTTTAACTGAAGTTTTTTCAAGAGCTCTTTTAAAATTAAAAGCACATTTTTCTTCAAGAATGTGAAACTCTTTTGCAGAATTTGACATAGAATGAATTAGATAAAAAGCTACATCAAATTCTTGTGGAAGTGAATTTAAAGTGTCTGCTTTCAGAAA
Source organism: Flavobacterium sp. (assembly GCA_015665265.1). GTDB lineage: Bacteria > Bacteroidota > Bacteroidia > Flavobacteriales > Flavobacteriaceae > Polaribacter. The sequence goes on along the minus strand of JADFAM010000062.1, from coordinate 13,603 downwards.
ATCAATTTCAATAAATGTGATGTTCTCTTTAGTTGAATATAAATGCTCTATTCTAGCAATATCTCTCACGGTACATATCAGTTCATGGCCATCGTTTAATAGAATTGGAATCAAACGTTTTCCTATGTATCCTGTAGCACCTGTGATTAGAATTTTCATACTATTTCATGGAATTAATATTCTTTGGTCTTTGATATTCAAATCGAGTATTATTTTTCGCGATTGCATAGGCGTCTAAACCATTAATAGCTGCAACCTTAGCCTTGCTTAAATTAAGAAAACCATCATCTTGGATAATTTCATCTTTTACATACAAATTTTTTATCTCTGCTATTATATGAATTACATTGTTTGATTTGATATGGTATTCTTCAATAAATTTCATTTCCATTTGAACTGGGGAACCTTTTACAAAAGGAGCTATACATTTATTGTGATATTCTGGGACTAATCCTGTAATATCAAATTCTGAAATCTCTTCTTTGTATTTCGCAGAAGTGTGATGAGCCTCTTTAATAATCTCTTCATGAATATGGTTTATTGTAAAAACTCCAGATTCTTTAATATTCTTATAAGTGTCTCTTGGAACAGTAGTTGGTCTGAGAATAAAACCCAAGGTAGGGGGGGTAGAACCCAGGTGAGTTATGGAACTAAATACTGCAACGTTGGTAATGCCATCTTTAGATATTGAACCAATAAGATTTGCAGACTTGTATCCAGAACATGAATTGATCAAATTTATCTTTTTAATCTTTTCAAGGTCATTTATGTTCTCTCTAGTGAAATGCATTTATAAATTTTTATAATTATTTATTTGAATTTCATTGGCTTTTAAATCAAACATTAAATTGTAAAGTCCAAAAAATGTTCTATTAATATAAATAAAATGTTTTGAACCTCTGTTTCCGTTCATTTTTCTCAATTCAGTACTTTTACTATATCTTTCTCCAAGTTCTGTGATTTTATTAAAAAATTCAGGATCAGAAAAATCAAATGTGTCTTGATTAAATGGTTTTGTAAACAGACTTAATAATTCATGAAATAAATCTTTAAAAAAAATAATTTCTTCATTTGAGTCGTCTTCTCTTAAAATTTCTAATTCATACAGTTTTTTTGTAAAAAATTCTGGATTCTTTAAGTTGTCCTCAACTGCTAATTCAAAATAGGGTATGTAGAATTCTGTTGGAATAGATTTCATGCAACCAAAATCTAGAGCTATTAAATCACCTGTATTTGAGACTAAAAAATTTCCAGGATGAGGGTCCGCATGAACTTTTCTTAAGTTATGAAGCTGATGCATGTAGAAATCCCATAATGCTTGCCCAAGTTTATTAGATAGTTCCTTATTAGAATTGTATGAAGTAAATTCAGAGAGGTGTTCTCCTTTCATCCAATCCATGGTTATAATTCTGTCTGAGGAAATTTCAGGATAATAAGTAGGAAATTTTAAATTTGGGATATGCTTGCATTTTTCAACGATCTCATTACTTTGATCTAGTTCTAGGATGTAATTGGTTTCTTCAACTAATTTATCCTCAACTTCCTTAAAATATTTATCAGAATCTTTTCCTCTAATGTTAAACATTTTTACAGCTATGGGTTTAACTAATGATAAATCTGAGGCTATGCTATCTGCTACCCCTGGATATTGAATTTTAACAGCTAATTTTTTTCCATATTTTTCTGCGGCATGAACTTGCCCTATACTTGCAGCGTTTACTGAAGTAGAATTAAACTTATCAAAAATTTGATTTGGATGTTTGCCAAAATATTTTTTAAAAGTTTTAATAACTAATGCGGGAGAGAGCGGTGGAACAGAGAATTGGGCTAATGAAAATTTCTCAACATAAGCCTGAGGTAAAATACTCTTTTCCATACTTAGCATTTGAGCAACTTTTAAAGCACTTCCTTTTAATTTTTTTAAACCGTCATAGATGTCTTCAGCATTGTTCTCATTAAGCCGTTGTTTCGCTTCTTTTTCGTTTTTGGTTATTTTATCACCATAATATTTTAAATAATTTACACCAACTTTAGCACCTGTTTGAACCATTCTAGTGGCTCGTTGAATTTTAGAAGTAGGGATATTGTCTATGGTTTTCATGTACTACTTAGTTATTGTGAATTTTTTCTTTAAATAAAAATTTACCAAAATCAATAATACTTTTTAGTGGGGTTGTATCAATTAAATCAAAACTAGCTTTCACAGATTTTTCTATAAAAATGTCAGTTTTTTCAAATGAAGAGGAAGTGTCATCTATCCAGAACTTAATAGTGACAAGGAGCTGGAACCATGCAGATTCTTTGATAGATCTTTGTTGGATTTTTTCCAATTTATCCTCCTTAAAATCAATTGTTTGGATGTCCAAATTTTCAATATATTCAGAGAAAGATTTTTTTAACTCATTTAAAGATCTTAAAGATTTTAATTTATTCTTGTGATCATTTAATACATGAACAACATAGCTGCGATTAGCAGTTAAAATTTCAAAGAAAGTATAATAGAAGCTTAATAGTTTGTTTCTAGCATCAAAATCATCGAAATTTTCACTCTTATTTAATAAAGAAATAGTGTTGTCAAAAAAGACCTTGAATACTTCTTTTTCAACAGCTTCAAAAGTGCCAAAATATTCATAAAACTTAGCTTCTTCAAAATTGTTTTGTTTCGAGAAACTATATACTGAGTTTGGATATTTATTGTGGTTAAGGATGTGATCCATAAACCAACTAATAATATCGTTTTTCTTAATATTTTTTTTAATAGCCATATAATTTTATTTATGGCATAAAAATACTAAATGTTTAATGTTTAATTCAAAAGATTAAACAAAATGATTTGTTAAAGTTTTAAGAATTAATGGCGATTAGATTTTTTTAATTAAAAAAAATTAAATCAAAAAAAGCCTTGTAATAAACAAGGCTTTTACTGTCAGGGTAGCAGGATTAACTTTGTTGATCCTGATAGGTTAAATCACAAATTAAAAATCACTTTAATAAGTAAACACCTACGTTTTCTCTAGAAAGTAAACTTTCTACGAAAACTCTGCTTTTTTACTTTGTCGGGGTGGCAGGATTCGAACCTGCGACCTCCTCGTCCCAAACGAGGCGCGATGACCGGGCTACGCTACACCCCGATAACTAAAATCGGTTTGCAAATTTACTGTAATAATCTTGTACTGAAAAATTATTATTTCAAATAAGTTAATTAGTCAAGGAAATAATAGTAGTAATTGAATTTTCTTATGCAATGATTGAAAAAAAATAACTCATAACTTTTATTATAGAAATCAAAAAAATTACATTTGTAATTCTATAAATATGTAAAAATGTCTGAAAATATTGAAAAAATAAAATGTCTCATTATAGGTTCAGGACCTGCAGGATATACCGCAGCAATTTATGCTGCAAGAGCTGATATGAAACCCGTTATGTACACGGGTCTTCAAATGGGTGGGCAGTTAACCACTACCACTGAAGTTGATAACTTTCCCGGTTATGCAAATGGTACAGATGGAACTGCTATGATGGAAGATTTAAAAAATCAAGCTGAACGATTTGGAACTGAAGTTCGTTTTGGAATGGTTACAGAGGTAGTCTTAAGTTCTGAGGTTGGTGGTATTCATGAAGTAGTAGTTGATGGTTCAAAAAAAATACATGCAAATACTGTTATTATATCTACGGGTGCAACCGCAAAATATCTTGGACTAGAGAGTGAGCAAAGACTCATTGGAGGTGGTGTTTCTGCTTGTGCAACTTGTGATGGATTTTTTTACAAAGGTCAAGACGTTATAGTGGTAGGGGCTGGAGATACTGCAGCTGAAGAAGCTACATATTTAGCAAATATTTGTAGAAAGGTTACTGTATTAGTCCGAAAAGATTATATGAGAGCATCTAAAGCAATGCAACATAGAGTTAACAAAACAGAGAATATTGAAGTTTTATTCAATACTGAATTAGATGAGGTTCTTGGAGATAATGTGGTTGATGGTGTTAGAGTTGTGCATAATATAACTGGGGAAAAACATGAGATATCGGTAACCGGATTATTTATTGCTATCGGGCACAAGCCAAATACCGACTTATTTAAAGATATTTTAGATATGGATGAGACAGGATATTTAATTACTGAAGGTAAAACTACCAAAACAAATATTCCTGGAGTTTTTGCTGCAGGCGATGTTCAAGATAAGGAGTATAGACAAGCGGTTACTGCTGCTGGTACAGGATGCATGGCAGCTTTAGATGCAGAAAGATATTTGGGAGCACTATCGTAAACTAAATAAAAAAAGTTAGAGAAGGTTGTAGAAATACAACCTTTTTTTTGATTACTATTTTATCTTTTAAAATAATATAAATCATAAAAGACTACTAGAAATAAATAAATGTATATTGTAACGTAATAAAAAGATATAAACGTTTAAATTTTACTTATATGTATTCTAAAACATCCTTGGTTTGTAAATCCCTTTTAGCATTTATTTCACTATCATTTATTTTGTCTAGCTGTAGTTCTGGACTTGAATATTCAATTAAAACTGATTTAAATCCTAATAAAATATCTCCTTTAACCGCAATGTTACAAATAAAGACAGATAAGCCTTGCAGTGTTCGTGTAAAAGTTCTTGGAGATATACCAGTTGAACAATCTTTAGATAGTTTTAGTACAAATCTAGAGGTTTCTGTGCTTGGTCTTTATCCAGACAAACTCAATAGGGTAGAAGTTACCTTAGATTATGAAGGTGGACAAAAAGTAGACGTTATTGAAATTCAAACAGAAGAAATTCCTGCATTTTTCCCTTCAATTAGAGTTAATAAGTTAGAAAAAGATAAAATGGAACCCGGGATGCATGCTATGGATATTCATTTTGCCAATTTTGGAAAATTTAGATCTGCTCCAATAATTTTTGATGATTTAGGAAATATTAGATGGTATCTAGATTTAAGTTTTCACGGAGCTATGGTAGGGCCATTTCAAAAAATCAGAAATGGAAATATATTAGTAGCAGGAAGAAGAACTATCTATGAATTTGATATGATGGGAAAGCAAATCGATAAAACGTTAATTGATAACAATTATGGGATACATCACGATGTATTAGAGTTGCCAAATGGAGACTTATTACTATGCGTAGGAACTAGGGATGCATATATAGAAAAGGATTATAAAACTATTTTATCGGATAGTGATTTTATGATACATTTTGATAGAAAAAAATCAAAAGTTATTCAAAAATGGGATCTGGCAGACCACTTGGATGTTAGCAGAGATGATTTAAACTTCTTTAGAGGAGGAGATTGGCTTCATATGAATGCATTAGAATTTGACTCCAGAGATAGTACCATAATTGTCTCAGGAAGAAATCAAGGATTATTAAAAGTATCATGGGATGACAAGCTAAAGTGGATTATGTCTCCGAAACAGAACTGGGGTGTATCTGGTAGGAAGGGTAAAGGATATGAAACAAAACCCTATTTATTGACAGCCGTTTCATCAGAAGGAGTTCCCTACTCCAAAGATATTCAAACAGGTCATAAAAGTGCTGATGATTTTGATTTCCCTTGGGGACCTCATGCACCTTCGTTATTGCCAAATGGTAATATCATTGTATTTGATAATGGGCCTTTTAGAAACTATAATAACGAAAATAATTACTCAAGGGCAGTAGAATATGAGGTAGATGAAACAAACAAAACTTTTAAGCAAGTTTGGCAATATGGGAAAGAAAGAGGGGTGAAATTATTTTCTAGTATTGTAAGTGATGTAGATTTTTTACCACAAACTAAAAATATTTTAATGACTTCTGGTTTTGTAAGTCCCAAAAATATTCATCGGGCTAAAATCGTTGAAGTTTCTCCTGAAGACAATTCAGAGGTTTTTGAGGCAACTGTGTTTTTTAAAAGCACCAACAAGGGAAGTAAACCGGGCTGGGGGCAAACAGATATTTTATATAGATCAGAGAGAATGGAGTTAAAAAATTAGAATTATTAATTCTGTAATTCTATTAAAAATATATAAAAAAGGCCATCAATTTGATGGCCTTTTTAAAAACAAAAAACTAAATACTAGAATTGTTTATGAAAAATAAGTATTGTTAGAAACAGTACTTGTTTTCAGAATTCAATTTCTCTGCTATTTTATTTCTAAGTGCTACTACGTTAGGATAATTAGTGTATTTTGTGAAACGTTTTAGCCCCATTAACATCATGCGTTGCTCATCACCTTCAGCAAATGATATGATTCCTTCTTTTCCGTTTTTAATGATTATTTCAACAGCATTGTATAAATAAAGTTTTGCCATGGCTATTTGAACTTCTTGAGCTTCTTCTCCAAATCTTTTAGCATTTTTTTCAGCTCTTAATAAAGTAGATTCAGACATATATATTTCATTTAAAATATTAGCCGCTGCCATCAGTAATTGTTGATGTTCTTCTAAATTTGGTCCGTATTTTTGAATCGCAGAACCTGCTACCATTAAAAACACTTTTTTCAAATTAGCAATCATTTCTTTTTCTTCTGCAAATAAAACCGAATAATCAGGCGTATCAAAAGATGGAATACCCATCAATTCCTCTCCAACAGCTGTAGCTGGTCCTAATAAATCTACATGGCCTTTCATTGCTTTTTTAATAAGCATACCTACAGAAAGCATTCTATTTATTTCGTTGGTTCCTTCATAAATTCTCGAGATTCTTGCATCTCTCCATGCTGCTTCCATTGGAGTTTCCTCAGAAAATCCCATTCCACCAAAAATTTGAATACCTTCATCGGCACATGCTTGAACATCCTCAGATACGGTTACTTTTAAAATAGAACATTCAATGGCATATTCTTCTACACCTTTTAACTCTGCTTCACTGTGAGAATTTCCATTAGCTAATCTGGCATTAATTCTATCTTCTATGTCTTTTGCAGCCCTGTAACTTGCAGCTTCACCAGCGTACGTATTAGTGGCCATTTCGGCTAATTTTGATTTAATAGCTCCAAAATTTGATATTGAAGTTTTAAATTGCTTTCTCTCGGTGGCATATTTTAGTGCTGTTTCTGTAATTCTTCTTTGTGAATCTATACAGGCAGCTGCTAATTTTATTCTTCCAACATTTAAAGCGTTTACTGCTATCTTAAATCCTCCTCCTCTTACAGAAAGCATATTTTCTATGGGAACAACGGTATCATTAAAAAATACCTGACGTGTAGAACTGGCTCTAATACCTAATTTATGCTCTTCTTCACCTAACACAATTCCATTGGAATCTGTTGAATCGTATTCTAAAATAAATCCAGTTATATTTTTATCGTCTTCAATTCTAGCGAAAACAATCATCAAATTACAGAATCCTGCATTAGAGATCCACATTTTTTGACCATTAATTTTATAAGATTTACCATCGTCAGTAAGAGTAGCAGTTGTTTTTCCAGAGTTGGCATCAGAACCTGCTCCAGGTTCTGTTAAACAATAAGCACCCATCCATTCTCCACTGGCTAGTTTTGGAACATATTTTTGTTTTTGTTCTTCAGTACCATATAATGTAATAGGCATAGTTCCAATTCCTGTATGAGCACCAAATGCAGTGCTTAACGATCCATTTCCACTAGAGATGTACTCACATGTAATCATCGTAGAAACAAACCCCATACCTAAGCCTCCATATTCTTCAGGGACAGCTACACCTAAAAATCCAAGTTCTCCTGCTTTTTTCATCACCTCTTCGGTTAGCTTGTAATCTTTGGCTTCAAAACGTTCTCTGTGAGCTACAATTTCTCGATCGTTAAATTCTCTTACCGCATCACGCATCATTACTTGTTCCTCTGTAAAATCTTCAGGAGTAAATACGTCCTCACATTTAGATTCTTTGACCAAAAATTGTCCTCCTCTTAAAATAGCTTTTTCTAAAGTTTCCATATTATATTTTTACTTTTATTTTTTTAATTTAAAAATTCAAAGATACCTGCTGCACCTTGTCCTGTTCCAACGCACATGGTTACCATTCCATATTTGTTTTTCATATTTCTTTTTCTCATTTCATCAAATAGTTGAACAGAAAGTTTTGCTCCTGTACAACCTAACGGGTGGCCTAGGGCTATGGCACCACCATTTACATTGATAATTTCTTTATTTAAATCTAATTCACGAATCACCGCCAATGATTGGGAAGCAAATGCTTCATTCAATTCTATTAGATCGATATCATTTTGTTTTAAGCCTGCTTGTTTAAGAGCTTTTGGAATTGCAGCTACGGGACCTATTCCCATAATTCTTGGTTCAACACCAGCTGCTGCGTAATTTACCATTCTAGCTATAGGCTCTATGTTTAATTCTTTAACCATGTCTTCACTCATCACCATAACAAAAGCTGCACCATCACTCATTTGAGATGAATTCCCAGCTGTTACACTACCGCCAGCAGCAAATACTGCACGTAATTTGGCTAAAGCTTCTTTGCTAGTTCCTGCTCTAGGTCCTTCATCTTTTGTAACGGTATAGGTCTTAGTAGCTTTTTTACCGTTAGCATCTAAATAAATTTGGTCTACAGTAATTGGAGCAATTTGTTCTTGAAAACGATTTTCAGCTTGAGCTTTCAATGCTTTCATATGAGAATGGTATGCAAATTCATCTTGGTCTTGTCTGGAAACTTTAAATTGGTTTGCAACCGCTTCAGCAGTATTCCCCATTCCCCAATAATAGTCTTCATGACCCTCCTTTACTGTGTTGTAATTTAATTCGGGTTTATAACCAGTCATTGGAACTGCACTCATACTTTCTGCTCCACCTGCTATGATACAATCTGCCATTCCAGCTTGTATTTTAGCTGTAGCCATTGCAATTGTTTCCACACCAGACGAGCAAAATCTATTAACGGTTACTCCTGGAACATCTACACTATTTAATCCCATTAGAGAAATTAAACGTGCCATGTTAAGTCCTTGAGACCCTTCAGGCATCGCATTTCCTACAATAACATCATCTATACGTTTAACGTCTAATTCTGGAAGTTCTTTCATCATGTGCTGAATGGTTTCAGCAGCCAATTCATCTGTTCTTTTAAATCTAAACAATCCTTTAGGTGCTTTCCCTACGGCTGTTCTGTATCCTTTTACTATATAAGCTGTTTTCATTTTTTTAGTTTCTTAATGGTTTACCAGTTTTTAACATGTGTTGAATACGTTCTAAAGTTTTTCGTTCTGTTGTTAAACTTAGAAACGCTTCACGTTCAATATCTAAAAGATACTGTTCAGTGACCTTTGTAGGTTCTGATAAATCTCCTCCAGCCATTACATAGGCGAGTTTATTTGCAATTTTCTTGTCATGCTCTGAAATGTAATGACTAGCTTCCATAGAATCTGTTCCTACTAAAAACATTCCCAAAGCTTGCTTACCTAATACAAGTACATCCTTACGAGCAGCTGGCTGAGTATAGCCCGATTCTGCCATTAATAAAGCGTGTTGTTTTGCTTGAGCAATTTGTCTTTCTTTGTTTACAACCACAACATCTTTTCCTTTTTGGAGTAATCCTATATCAAAAGCTTCATATGCTGAGGTAGCTACTTTTGCCATTCCTATAGTTAAGAAGTGTTCTTGTAAAACATTTAATTGAACATCTCCTTTTTGGAATAAATCTGATGCTCTAAGAGCCATCTCTTTAGAACCACCACCACCAGGAATAACACCAACACCAAATTCTACCAAGCCCATGTAAGTTTCTGCTGCTGCAACTACTTTGTCTGCGTGTAACGAGATTTCACATCCACCACCTAGAGCCATTCCGTGAGGAGCAGCAATCGTAGGAATTGAAGAATAACGCATACGCATCATGGTATCTTGAAAGTATTTGATAGCATAGTTTAATTCGTCATATTCTTGTTCAACAGCCATCATAAAAATCATTCCTATGTTGGCTCCAACTGAAAAGTTTGCTGCTTGATTTCCAACAACTAATCCTTGGTAATTTGTTTCTGCTAAATCGATTGCCTTATTGATAGCTGTTAAAACATCAGCACCAATAGTATTCATTTTAGATTGGAATTCTAAATTTAAAATCCCGTCACCAATATCTTCAATAACTGCACCAGAATTTTTCCAAACTTCGTTGGTTTTTCTTATGTTATCTAAAATAATGAATGAATCTTGTCCTGGTTTTTTAACATGTGATTTTGCAGGAATGTCGTAATAAAAAGTGGCGCCTTCTTTTACAGAATAAAAAGAAGTTTCTCCTTTTGCTAACATTTCTGTTACCCAAGCTGCAGGCTCTTTTCCTTCGGCTTTCATAATTTCAACTCCTTTGGCAACCCCTATGGCATCCCAAATTTGAAAAGGACCGTGTTCCCATCCAAAACCAGCTCTTAAACCGTCATCAATTCTGTACAGTTCGTCAGAAATTTCTGGAATTCTATTTTGAACATAAGCAAACATAGCGGCAAAACTTTTTCTGTAGAATTCACCTGCTTTATCCTTTCCTGCAACCAATACTTTAAATCGATCCGCTACATTATCTATAGATTTTGTAAGCGCTAAAGTTTCAAATTTTGCAGATTTTTTTGCTCTATATTCTAGTGTATTTAAGTCTAGTGATAAAATTTCTCTCTTTCCATTGGCATTTTTAGTCATTTTGTAAAACCCTTGTTTGGTTTTACTTCCCAACCATTTGTTCTCCATCATGGTATTTACATAGTCTGGAATCACAAACTGATCTCTCATTTCATCATTAGGACAATTATCTTTAACCCCATTAGCCGTATGAACTAAAGTATCTAGACCTACAACATCAATAGTTCTGAAGGTAGCAGATTTTGGACGCCCAATTACAGGACCTGTTAACTTATCAACTTCCTCTATGGTGAGTCCCATTTCTTTGACAACATGAAATAAACTCATTATTCCAAAGATTCCAATTCTATTTCCAATAAAGGCTGGTGTGTCTTTTGCTAGTACAGATGTTTTTCCTAAAAACTTATCTCCATACATCATTAAAAAGTCAGTAACTTCTTGGATACATTTTGGACCAGGAACTACCTCAAACAATTTTAAATATCTAGGTGGGTTAAAAAAATGCGTTACAGCGAAGTGTTTTTGAAAATCATCGCTTCTTCCTTCATTCATAAACTTTATTGGAATACCTGATGTATTCGATGTAATTAAAGTTCCTGGAGTTCTGTATTTTTCAATTTTTTCAAAAACTTGTTGTTTAATATCTAGTCTTTCAACAACTACCTCCATGATCCAGTCTACATCTTTAATTTTGTGTAAATCGTCTTCAATATTTCCTGTTTCAATTCTACTAGCAAATTTTTGAGAATAAATAGGAGATGGTTTTGATTTTAACGAAGTCTTTAGTGCTTCATTTACTAATCTGTTTCGAACTACACTGTCTTTTAATGAGAGTCCCTTTGCTTTTTCTTTATCATTAAGTTCTCTTGGGATGATGTCTAATAATAAGACTTCTACACCAATATTAGCAAAGTGACATGCAATACCGCTTCCCATGATTCCGGAACCTACAATTGCTACTTTTTTAATTCTTCTAGTCATTTGATTTTTTGATTTGTTTATACAGCTTTGTTAATGTTATCTTCTTTGTATATTAACTTATCTGTTATTAATTTGTTTATAGTTGAGGTTACTTTGAAGAAAGCTTCTAATTCTTTTGGGGTTGAATGTTGTTTTATGACATCATTAAAAATAATTACTGATTCTTTAGATATTTCTCGCATTTCCTTCCCAAAATCAGTTAACTTTATAATAACACCTCTTCCGTCACTTGGGTTTTTCTCTCTAGATATTGCTCCTTTATCTTCCATCGTTTTTAAAATTCGAGATAGACTAGTTGGCTCCATTCCCATTAATGGGCCTAAAGCAGTAGAAGGCGTTCCTTTTTCATAATCAATATTCAAAAGAACAAAAGCAGTAGCCATAGTACTGTCATGTTTTGCAGCTCTCTCATTATAGAGTTTTGCAACAGCTTGCCAAGTAGCTCTTAATTGATGATCTATAGATTTTTTTTTGTCCATTGTGCCAAAGATATAAAAATTTACTATGCATGCATAGTAAATTCATAAAAATTATGCATGCATAGTAGTTCATATAAAAAATAGACATAAAAATTTGAATTAAATATTAAAACTGTGAATTATTGTAAAAGAGCTAAATTTGTATAAATCAATTTAAATACAAAAATTTGTTGTGTAAAATGTATATTACAAGCGAATTATAATTATTATAAAATGAAGCAGTATTATGAGTAAGATTTTAGTGATTGAAGATGAAGCAGCTATTAGGAGAGTCTTAATTAAGATTATTTCTGAAGAAAGTGATTCCTATGTTGTTGAGGAGGCTGAAAATGGCTTAGAAGGTATTGAAAAATTTAAAGACAACGATTATGACTTGGTTTTATGTGACATAAAGATGCCTAAAATGGATGGAGTAGAGGTGTTAGAAAAAGCAAAAAAAATAAAGCCTGAAATTCCATTTGTCATGATTTCTGGCCACGGAGATCTAGACACTGCTGTAAATACAATGCGATTGGGTGCATATGACTATATCTCAAAACCACCAGATTTAAATAGATTGCTAAATACAGTTAGAAATGCTTTAGATAGAAAGGTACTATTTGTTGAAAATAAGCGATTAAAGAAGAAGGTGAGTGAAAATTATGAGATGATTGGTGAGAGTGATGCCATTATTCATATTAAGGAAATGATTGACAAAGTAGCTGCTACCGATGCTCGAGTTTTAATCACGGGTCCAAATGGGACAGGTAAAGAATTGGTAGCGCATTGGTTACATGAAAAATCTAATCGCTCCAAATCGCCTTTAATAGAAGTGAACTGCGCTGCTATACCGTCTGAGCTAATTGAAAGTGAGCTTTTTGGTCATGTAAAAGGAAGTTTTACTGGTGCAAATAAAGATAGGGCTGGAAAATTTGAAGCAGCAAATAATGGAACTATTTTTTTAGATGAAATTGGAGATATGAGCTTATCAGCTCAAGCTAAAGTATTAAGGGCGTTACAAGAAAATAAAATTCAAAGAGTAGGGAGTGATCGAGATATTAAAGTAAACGTGAGGATTATAGCTGCTACTAATAAAAATCTAAAGAAAGAAATTAAAGAAGGAAGATTTAGAGAAGATTTATATCACAGATTAGCTGTTATTTTAATCAAAGTTCCTGCATTAAAAGATCGGATAGAAGACATTCCACTTTTAATAAATTATTTCACAAAAAAAATAGCATTAGACCAAGGGGTTGCCCAAAAAGAATTTTTACCTGAAGCTATTGCTTTATTACAAGAATATGACTGGACAGGCAATATTCGGGAGTTAAGAAATATTGTTGAGAGATTGATAATACTTGGAGGACAAGACGTTTCTGTGGGTGATGTTAATTTATTTGCAAGTAAATAGCTCCAATTTATTTATCTAAACCTAAGTAGAAGATTGCCCTAACTCTTAAGTCTTAATATTTTCATTAACTTGTGATGTTGATTAATTTCTTTTTATGTTAGAAAATAAAATTCATTACAGAACTTGTAATTTATGTGAAGCAATGTGTGGTTTAAAGATCACATACAAAGAAAAAAAAGTCATTTCAATTGTTGGTGACAAAAAAGATCCCT
>JADFAM010000087.1 GCA_015665265.1 Flavobacterium sp. | reverse complement strand
AAAAGAAGCTGGAAATGAAGCTTATATTAAAATGAATACGCAATCACTTGCTGAATGGAAAACCGAATAGTGTTATTTTAGATATAATAAAATTTAAAAGGCAGCTAATCGCTGTCTTTTAAATTTTTACTTCTTAGATCTATACGCATTGTTTGCATGGAACAAGTCATTCCTGATTTCTCATAGGCTTTAATTGCAGGAATATTTGTTGGATATACCTCTAGCCTAACTTCATTAATACCCTTAGAAAAAGACCAATTGTATAAATAATTCATAATCTTTTTATTAACTCCTCTCCCTCTATAATCTTCTTTTGTAAACATGAACCCTAAGTAGGAAAATTGATCGAACTGAAAACAATCTCTAGCTTTTTTAATTTTTGCGTACCCGCACCCTGCTATAACTCCATCTAATTCTGCTATAACAAGTTCTACCGAAGAATCCTCTATAAGATTTGGAATATCATAATAATAGGTGTTTTTTAATTTTAAGGTTTCATCCATAGGTCTTTCTGCATGCAAAACTCCTTGTTCAAATTCAAAGAGAACAGTTAAGTCTTCAATAGTTGCTTTTCTAATGGTGATCATTATGAAGGGAAATTAGTAGTTTAAATTAATTTTTTTTCTAATGAGGTCTAATGTAGCTATTAAATCCTTTGAAAAAGAAAAACTCATGAGTTCACTTTCTTTTTTATGATCTCTCAGTAATTGATTAAAATGTTCAATTTCAAAATTATATCCAAAAGTTTTAGCAGAAAAATCTACATGTTCTTCAATTCCATTTTGTGTAAGAGTAATTATTGTTGGTTGGTGAAACCTAGTATTAATTTTAATAATTCCATGCTCACAAGTAAAAACAGCTTCAGTAGGTGTTTCCTTCAAAAAGGTACTTTTCAAAATTGCTTTGGAATTGTCATAATTAAAAATCATCTCACAAGATGAATCTGCGCCATTGGTGAAAAAAGTTGCAGTAGATTCAATAGATTTTGGAATCCCTAATATGGATAGGGCTAGAAACACAGGATATATACCAATATCTAATAAACTACCACCTCCCAATTCTTTTTTTAGCACTCTACTTTCTATACTATGTGTAGATTTAAATCCGAAGTCAGCTTCTAAATGGATTACTTCCCCAAATTTTTTATTTTTTATACTATTTTTCACATATTGGAAATGAGGTAAAAAAGCAGTCCAAAGAGCTTCCATCAAAAGTGTATTATTCTTTTTTGCAACACTAATCATTTCTGTTACCTCTTGTAAGTTCATAGCAAAAGGTTTTTCACATAAAACAGCTTTTTTATGTTGTAAACAAAGAATGGTATGCTCCTTGTGAAAACTGTGAGGAGTAGCTATGTAAACAGCATCTACTAATGGATCTTTTACAAGTGACTCGTAGCTATCATAACTAATTGAAACTTGAAATTCGTTTGCAAAAGAAGAAGCCTTTTGATGACTTCTAGAGGCTACCGCATACAATTCAGTTCCATGAACAGATGTGATGTCTTGTGAAAATTTCCGAGCAATATGACCCAGACCAAGAATTCCCCAACGAATGATTTTAATTTCTTTTTTACTCATCTTTTAGGTTATACTTTTTGTCATGATGATTGTACAGTTGATTTTTTTTCTGCACTTAATATTCCAATCAATAAAAATAAAAATAGTAAAACTAATACATGATATAAGGTTAATTTTAAATAAGTAACATCATAGATTGCTTTCACAAAAACAATTGAAATCAACATTAAAATAATTTTAATTTTTGGATGATTTTTTTTAAAATTATACAGTAACGCAGTAAAAATTACTACTACACATCCAATAAAGTTTAACCATAAATAGCTAATTATTGGGTCTAAACCTTGCTCTTCAAGTTTGTAAATTCCAAAATAGTAAATTAATAAAATTATTACCTGAGTAATAATTGCAGCAACAAAAACTGCATTTCCATGAACTCGTTTGAAAAAAAATGCTAGTAAAAAAATACCCAATACATTTCCGTAAAATAAAGATCCAATAATATTAACTAGCTGAATTAAATTGTCGAATAGATTTGCAATACAAGCTATTGCAATAGCTAATAAACCCCAAACTAAGGTTAGCCATTTTGAGGCTTTTACATAGTGAGACTCGTCTTTTCCAATAGCTATATTTCTTTTGTAAACATCTATTGTTGTTGTAGAGGCCAACGCATTTAGCTCTGATGCAGTTGATGACATGGCTGCAGCCAAAATAACAGCCAATAATAAGCCAATAATACCTTTGGGAAGGTTATTTACTATAAAATGAATAAAAACATAGTCTTTATCATTCTCTTCAATTTTTTTGTCAGAATTTTCGGCAACTTTCTTGATGATATTTTTAGCCTGTTGCTTTAATGATCTGTCTTTATTGTTAAGTTCTATAATTAAACCCCTTTCATTTTCTTGTATACCATCTAACAAAAGCGTTTTCTTTTGCGTTTCTATAGATATATGTTGTTTTTCTAATTCTTTAAATTCATCGTAATACTTAGAACTGATAACAGCTTCATTGGCTTTTGGATTAAAGTTTAATGGAGATGCATTAAATTGATAAAACACAAAAACCATTACCCCTGTTAACAATATAAAAAATTGCATAGGTACTTTTAACAAACCATTGAATAGAAGCCCCAGTTGACTTTCTCTGAGAGATTTTCCAGACAAATATCTTTGCACCTGACTTTGATCTGTTCCAAAATAAGAAAGCATCAAAAATGTACCTCCTAAAAACCCTGTCCAAACTGTATACTTTTTATCTAAATCAAATGAAAAATCTAATACTTTCATTTTATCACTTGCTCCTGCTATATCTAATGCTTTAGAAAATGTTATTCCATCTGGTATATAAAACATGATTAAAGTAAAAGCAGTTACCATCCCAAAAAATATAATGATCATTTGCTGTTTTTGTGTAACATTCACTGCCTTAGTTCCACCAGAAACAGTATAAAATATAACCAATAAACCAATAACTATATTAAGTACTATTAGATCCCAACCAAGAACATAGGATAAAATAATTGCCGGAGCATAAATAGTGATTCCGGCAGCCAATCCACGTTGAATTAAAAATAAAAATGCAGTAAGCGATCTAGTTTTTAAATTAAATCTAGTTTCTAAATATTCATATGCTGTATAGACATTTAATTTATAGTAAATTGGGATAAAAACTAGACAAATAATAACCATTGCTATAGGTAAACCAAAGTAGAATTGTACAAAACCCATTCCGTCATGGAAAGCCTGGCCTGGTGTAGATAAAAAAGTAATGGCACTCGCTTGAGTAGCCATAACAGACAATCCTATAGTCCACCATTTTGTATCATTACCTCCTTTGATATAATCTTCTACTCCACTGTCCATTTTACGGGTCTTAAAAACTCCATAAAAAACAATAAATAGCAACGTTGTTACTAAAACAAACCAATCTAATGGATGTAAATCTGGTACTCCCATAATTACTTAGTAAAAAATTGAGTTATAAAATAAAAAATGAGAATGTATATAACATTTACAATCAGTACGATTGAATATATTTTTTTCCAAAGTTGTTTTTCAATTTTCATGATTAATTTTTTAATTGCTTTTGTTGCTGAATACGTTGTTTGCCTATAGATAAAATATTTGCAAATAACTTATAAGCTCCCGGAACTCCTGCTGGCAATTCTCTAAAAAAACTTAATCCAGTATATATGTAGTTACCTTTTCCATATTTAGCAACTAATAAACTACCCTTCTTTGGCTTCTCTCCTTTGTCGTTCATGGATAAAATAGGAGTATATTCTGAACTCCAGGAATTAGGAAAATACAAACCTCTTTCTTGAACCCATCCATCAAAATCTTTTTCAGTAATTTTATTAGGGAAATTCATTATTGGATGATTTTTCTCTAAGATTTCTACTGTAGCATTTTCATCAGTTACTCTGTCTCTAGATAATTTTAATTTAAATGGAGCAGCTACATCAACTCTTCGACTAGTATTATATTGAACTACCATATTTCCACCATTTTTTACATATTCTAGTAAAAATTTTTGTTTATATTTTAATACGGAAATTGTGTTATAAGCTCTAATTCCTAAAACAATAGCATCAAACTTTTTTAAATTTTCTGTATTAATTTCTTCGGGATTAATCAACTGTACAGCATAACCGATTTGTTTTAAACTTTCTGGAATTACATCTCCGGCACCTTTAATGTAACCAATAAAATTTCCTGCTTTTTTTATACTCAATCGAACTACTTTTGCTTCTGATTTTTGCAATACAGATTGCTTTGGAATATGATCATATTTAATTTCTATTAATTCTTTATCAAATTGGTTATCACCTATAAGTAACATTGCTTCAATAATTCCTTGCGAGTCATCAAACGGAGGAATTACTTTAAATTGAAAATTTTGGACATCCCCTTTTTGTTTTATGTCTACATCAATAAAATTAGGTGAAACCTGCCATTTTTTTGGCACCTTTAGAGATAGTTTCCCCATAACATTACTAGCCCCTGATCTTACTTCCACAGATATTAAACGCTCTTTTAAATCTGAGAATAATACAACTTTTTCCTTAAGTTTTGTAGTTACAATCGGTAGTATTTCAAACGGTTCATATAATTCACCTTTGTCTCTTTTTGAATATCGATGAATGACTTCTTTTTTAATCTTAATGGGTAGACTATCTACTAGAAGATTAAAATAAACAGCTACTTTTCTAGGTGTTTCAGGTTTTCCAATTAACTGATTATCTGACACTTGATACATCCCTAGAGTTCCTTTTGACTGCAACCAATAAGGATCTGTGTAATGTAAGTTGTTTAACTTAATAGTCTGTTTAAACTCTTGTTTTTGATTACTCTGTAACAGTATATCTGTTTTTATTTTTTGGAGATTACTAGTTTTAAAACTCATTGATTCTAAATAGACAGGCACCTCAGAATTTCTATTTAAAACTTCAATATTGATAGTTATATTTTCGTTTGGAACACTACTAGAACTTAGTGCAGAAGCTTCTAGGTATAATCCTGCACAAGCTTCAATAATTTGACTAATTTGTTCAGATTTAATTCTTTTCCAATGAGTATCCCTGAGAGATTGGATTTTCTTGTAGGCTTTCATTAAATCCTTCAAATGTTTTGCAGGTTCAGCAAAATTAAAATTCTTCTCTATTTCATATAATATATCACCAATTTCTCCTCCACCTTGAAGCCGATTCCAAGTGGTATTAATACCTGCAAAAATATCATTAGAATCTTTAGGTCTATCACCTTTTAAAAATTCTAAAAATTCTTTTTGACTTCCTCTGGTGGTTAGTCTTCCAAATCCTTGACATAAATGCTGACTACTAGCTAAAGCGGCTACCTCATTATTAGAGAGTCCTTTTAAAGGATAATAAACTCCAACGTCTACTGAAGTTAATTTACCTTCTGTAGCATTTTTAAACGCTTCTTCTGTTTTATAAAACCAAGAAGATGTATTAAAATATACACGTTTAGGTTGCCAAATATCTGTGTATTTTAATTGATCTGAAAAAAATTTAGCATCACCAACTAAATCAAAAGCTTCAAGACTTAACATGGCAGAAGTTGTATGATGTCCATGAGTAGTTCCAGGGGTCCTATGATTAAATCTATTGATAATTACATCTGGTTTAAAGGTTCTAATAGCCCAAACTACATCACTTAAAACTTTTTCTTTATCCCAAATATCCAAGGTCTCTTCTGGATGTTTAGAGTATCCAAAATCATTAGCTCTCGTAAAAAACTGCTCACCACCATCTATTCTTCTGGCGGCTAAAAGTTCTTGAGTTCTAATAACACCTAATAGTTCTCTTATTTCGGATCCAATCAAATTCTGACCTCCATCTCCTCTAGTTAATGATAAATACCCTGTTCTAGCTTTCACATGATTTGATAAATACGATATTAAACGAGTATTTTCATCATCTGGATGCGCAGCTATATACAAAGCAGTGCCTAAAAAATTTAATTTCTGAATTTTCTCATAAATTTCATTGGAAGACAATTTTGATGGCTTTTGTGAAGAAATTTGAAAACTTACAAGTAGAAATAAAAATATAATGATCCAGTTTTTCATAGTATAGTTAGGTTTGATCGCTAACAAATGTAGCATTTTAAATCTTCATTTAAAATTGCAAAAACAATTTAATATTTTTGAAAACGCTTCTTTATTCATCTCTATATTTAATCAAAAAAGCTATCAACAATAAGAGTAAAATGTTGATAACAATATTTTCAAAATCGCTAATTTCCAATATCTTTGTAATTGAACCATACCTTAACAAATATCAAAATGAAATTTATCGTATCAAGCTCGCAATTATTAAAACAACTACAAGTTTTAGGCGGTGTTATTAACAGCAATAATACCCTACCCATATTAGATAATTTCTTGTTTGAAGTTTCTGAAAATCAATTAAAAGTTTCAGCATCTGATTTAGAAACAACTATGAGTGCAGTTGTTACAATAGAATCTGATTCATCTGGTTCTATAGCCATATCAGCTAGATTACTCTTAGATACTCTAAAAACATTTCCAGATCAGCCCTTAACTTTTAAAACTGAAGGTGATAGCATCATAGAAATCAGCTCTGATCAAGGTAAGTATGACATGGCATACTTTGGAGGTGATGAATTTCCAAAATCTGTAAGCCTTCCCTCACCAAGTAAAACAATTATACCATCTAATATTTTAGCGACAGCAATATCAAAAACAATTTTTGCTGCAGGTAATGATGATTTACGACCAGTAATGAGTGGAGTCTTTTTTCAGTTTAGTTCACAAAATTTAACTTTTGTAGCAACTGATGCTCACAAATTAGTGAAGTATACTAGAACAGATGTAACTGCAGATAAGACAGCTGAGTTTATCATGCCAAAAAAACCATTAAATTTATTAAAAGGTGTACTAAGCGGCGAAGAAGATGTTACCATTGAATACAATGATGCCAATGCGAAGTTCACGTTTGAAAACTTTGTCTTAATCTGTAGATTAATTGATGGAAAATACCCTAATTACGAAGCTGTAATTCCAAAGGAAAACCCTAACAAATTAACTGTAGATAGAGCTTCTTTTCAAAATTCAGTTCGTCGTGTTTCTATTTTCTCTAGCAAAACAACACATCAGATTCGCTTAAAAATGGCAGGTACTGAGTTAAATATTTCTGCTGAAGATATCGATTTTTCAAACAAGGCAGATGAACGCTTAAATTGTGATTATCAAGGAGATGATATGCAAATTGGATTTAACTCTCGTTTTTTAAGTGAAATGTTGAGTAATTTAAGTTCTAATGAGGTTTTAATTGAAATGTCATTACCAAACAGAGCTGGTATTTTAACTCCTATAGATGGTACAGACGAGGGTGAACAAATCACGATGTTGGTAATGCCAGTAATGCTAAACAACTAATCCGAACCCTAGTAAGTTAACCTATAATTAAAATAGGAAATTTTATCAATTTAACATCAATAGACTACAACACTACACTGAAATAACACCAGTTTAACGTTGTAGTTTTTTTGTTTATTTTTATCACAAAAATTTTATTTATTGAATTTCCTAGCACATTTGTATTTATCTGAAAACTATCCAAATATTATGATTGGTAATTTTATTGCCGATCATATCAAAGGAAATCAGTTTAGTCATTTTAATTCAGAAATTAAAATGGGAATAAAATTACACAGAGAAATAGACACTTTTACAGATACCCATGATATTACAAGAATAAGTAAACGAAGGCTTCATAAACGTTATGGATTGTTTGCTGGGGTTATTATTGATATTTTTTATGATCATTATTTAGCAAAAAACTGGAATGATTATTCTGAAATTCCGCTAAAAATCTACGTTAATTCTGTCTATAATTTACTAAATAGTCATAAACAAATCTTGCCAGAAAAAACATTGTTAATGATTCCCTATATGATAAAATACAATTGGCTTTATAATTATCAATATAAAGAGGGTATTAAAAATGTTCTTCAAGGAATGAATCGTAGAACAAACAACATAGGTCAGATAGATTTAGCTATTGAAGATTTATACAAATTAGATAAAGATTTTGATAAAGATTTTAAATTATTTTTTAGCGATTTAAAAAAATTCTCTCACCAAAAAATTAAAAAATTACACCTACAAAACACCTATTCATGAAAAAAATAACTCTCGTATTTATTATTAGTTTATTTGTAACATCTTGTCATCAAGAGAAAGACAACACAAGTCAAATTAGAGGCCTAGTCACAGAAAAAGCAATGGTAGTTTCTGCCCGTATTGAAGTATCTAAAATAGGAACTGAGATTTTAAAAAAAGGAGGAAATGCATTCGATGCTATGATGGCCACAGAATTAGCTCTAGCTGTCGCATACCCTTATGCTGGAAATATTGGTGGTGGAGGTTTTATGGTCTACAGAAAAAATGATGGTGAAATTGGCGCCTTAGATTATAGAGAAAAAGCACCTTTAGCGGCAACTAGAGATATGTATCTTGACAAAGAAGGCAATATTATAAAAGGAAAAAGTACTGTTGGTGCTACCGCCGTAGGTGTTCCAGGCACTGTAGCGGGTGTATTTAAAGCTCAAGAAAAGTTTGGTGTTTTATCTGTTAAAGAGATTTTAACTCCTGTAATAGCATTGGCAAAAAAAGGAGTAGTAGTCACAAAAAAGCAAGAAACTAGAATCAAGAGATTTAAAAAAGCGTTTGAGACTGTAAATAAAAATAGAATTCTTTTTCAAAGAGATTGGAAAGAAGGTGATCTGATAAAATATAAAGCACTTGCCATCACTTTAGAACGAATCTTAGAAAACGGAAGAGATGAATTTTATAAAGGTAAAACTGCAAAAGTTCTAGCTCAATTCATACAAGATAATGGTGGAATTATTACTGAAGAAGATTTAGCTAAATATGAGGCTAAATGGAGAACTCCAGTTACATTTAGGTATGACAATTTAAAGGTTATTTCTATGTCTCCTCCCTCAAGTGGTGGGATTTGTTTAGCAGAAATCATGAATGCCATAGAACCTTATGATCTTCAAGCTTATGGTCATAACTCTGTGAAAGCAATGCAAGTGATCACTGAAGCTGAACGAAGAGCATACGCAGATAGAAGTTATTTTTTAGGTGATCCAGATTTTGTATCAATTCCAACAGATACATTATTAAGTAAAACCTACTCTAAAAAAAGAATGGATAATTTTTCTTTTAATAAACCTACTCTATCTAAAGATGTTTCTCATGGAAATATTGAAATTATTGAGAGCGATGAAACCACACATTATTCTATTATAGATCAATTCGGTAATGCAGTTTCTGTAACAACTACCTTAAATGGTGGTTATGGTTCTAAACTTTATAGCTCTGAACTAGGTTTTTTCTTAAATAATGAGATGGATGACTTTAGCAGTAAACCAGGTGAGCCTAATATGTTTGGATTAATTGGTGCAGAAGCAAATGAAATTGCTCCAGAAAAAAGAATGTTAAGTTCCATGACACCTACAATTGTAGAAAAAGATGGTGACCTTTGGATGGTTGTTGGAACTCCAGGTGGATCTACTATTATTACCTCTGTTTTACAAACTATTTTAAATGTTCATGAATTTAAAATGGGAATGCAAGAAAGTGTAAATCAACCACGATTTCATCATCAATGGTTACCCGATATGATTATGATAGAACCCAATCAATTTGAAAAAAATGTTGTTGAAGAATTAAGAAATATTGGCTATACAATTGATGAACGAAATTCTCGAGTAATCGGAAAAGTTGATGCTATTTTAGTTTTAAAAAACGGAAAACTTGAGGCTGGAGCAGATCCAAGAGGAGATGACACCGCAATAGGTTTTTAAAGTATATTTAGAATAATAAAAAACTCAAAAAATACAACTATGATTCAGCCATTTCATTTAGCTATACCTGTTAAAAATCTAGAAATTTGTCGAACTTTTTATAGAGATGTTCTCCACTGTATAGAAGGTAGAAGTGATACGCATTGGGTAGATTTTAATTTTTTTGGACACCAATTAGTAATTCATCAAAAAAATGGTTTTGAACCACAACAAATTTCTAATCCTGTAGATGGTCATGACGTCCCTGTTCCTCATTTTGGTGTGGTTCTTAAAATGAATGATTGGGTAAAATTAAGTGAACGTTTAAAAAATAATAATGTGGAATTCATTATTGAGCCTACCATTAGATTTAAAGGAAAACCAGGTGAACAAGCTACTTTATTTTTTAAAGATCCTGAAGGAAATGCACTAGAATTTAAAGCTTTTAAAGATCTTGGACAATTGTTTGCGACCTAATGCGTCTTTTAGAAACCCATATTGCTAAAGAACAAAAAAGTCCAATTAGAATACAAGAATATGCTGTTGGTATTTTTAATACTGTTACAACAAGATCTGCTGTAAAAAAAGCGATTAAAAAAAAATTAATTCTTATCGATAATATTCCCGTAACAACTGCAAGAATTATTGTTGGAGGAGAAAAAATAACATTATTTTCTTCTGAAATTAAAACAACTACTAAACCACTAAAACTTAAACTCTCTGTTGTATTTGAAGATGATTATTTAGCAGTTATTGAAAAACCCCCTGGAATTTTAGTTAGTGGAAATACATTTAAAACAATTGATAATGCATTGGAGCAAAATATAAATAAAAGTAACCAATGTGACGCGGTAAAGCCTAGGCCAGTTCATCGGTTAGACTATCCAACTACTGGACTATTACTAATAGGAAAAACCAGTTCCAGCATTCAGTTATTAAATCAATTATTTGAACATAAAAAAATAAAAAAAATTTACCATGCCATTACCATAGGAAAAATGAACTCTGATGGGTTTATTCTTTCTAAAGTGAACCGAAAAGAAGCAAAATCGAGTTACAAGACAATACATACAGTAAAATCAGATCGTTTTGAATTTTTAAATTTAGTTGAACTCTCCCCAAAAACGGGAAGAAGACATCAATTAAGAGTTCATTTGTTAAGTATCGGAAATCCAATTTTAGGTGATCAAAAATATGGAATAGAATCGTTAATTTTAAAAGGTAAAGGATTGTATTTACATGCTTCTCAATTAGATTTCACACACCCATTTACCAAAGAAAAATTAGCTTTAACATCTAATCTACCAAAGAAATTTAATTTGATAAATAAATAAATTTCACCTTTAAAAACTCTTAAAAATCTTTTTTCCATTTTGGAATGTAATTACTTCATCTAAATTTTTTATTTTTAAAAAATTAAATTATTTGATTAGTCTGTCTGCTAATAATAGTTTTGTAGGTTTTTTAACACACAATTTAAAAATAAAATTGCATTTAATAATATGAAAAAAATTCTAAAAACAATAGGTGTATTAATAACGGGAGCTATAGTAGCAATAGGAATTTATTACATTGCAAATAATGAGGCATTACCAAATGGGGTTCAAGGAAAAGAAGCGGAAGAATTAGCTGAAAAAATGATGTCAGCCATCAATAAAAGGGCTTTTGATAGTACAGAAATATTAGAATGGAGTTTCAGAGGTAAACATCATTATGTATGGAAAAAACAACAGGGATTGGTAGATGTATCTTGGGATAGTATCTTAGTTACTGTGAATTTAAATGATTACTCAAAAAGTATTGGCGACACTCCTAAACTTATTAAAAAAGCGATCAATTTTTTTAATAATGATAGTTTTTGGTTAGTAGCTCCATACAAAGTATTTGATGATGGTGTAGAACGAAGTATTGTTAATGTTGATGGCAAGGATGCACTACTTATAAAGTACACTTCAGGCGGAACAACACCGGGAGACTCTTATTTGTGGATTTTAGATGAAAATTATGTACCTGTTTCATTTAAAATGTGGACACAGATTATTCCAATTGGCGGAGTATCTGCAACCTGGAATGATTTTATAACTTCAGATTCTGGTATTATGTTACCAAAGTCACATATACTCTCCATTTTTGGAATGAAAATTGACATGGGCAAGGTAAAAGCTTATAATCCAAAAGCTGATAAAGTAGCCAATAATATGTTGAAGGCCATCAAACATGAGGCATACAAAGAAACTCGCTATATAGAATGGGGCTATAAAGGAAAACGTTTTTATAAATGGGATAAACAACAACACATCGTTGATGTCAGATGGAATGATGCAAGAGTAGTATTACATCCAAATGATTTAAGTAAAAGCACAGCTTATCTAAACGATAAAGAGATTCCTTTCAATAATAACCTAGTAAGTAGAGCTCTCAAGTTTTTTAATAATGATAGCTTCTGGTTGGTAGCCCCTCATAAGTTATTCGAACCTGGTATTTATCGCAGTATTAAGATGATAAATGGCAGAGAAGCATTGCATGTCAAATATTCTAAAGGTGGAACAACTCCTGGAGATTCGTACACATGGTTATTAGATAAAAACTATATGCCAACTCATTATCAAATGTATGTTCAAGCCATGAAAAAAAAAGGGACAACTGTGACTTGGGAAAATTGGATCCAAACCACATCTGGAACTCTATTACCAAAAAATCATAGATATTTGAGTGGAAAAGAAATAAATATGGGACTTGTTAAAGGATATAATTAAATGAATTCAAAAATAATTTCAAAAGGAATTTTAAGAGCATTAGCTATCATACTAGCAGTTATTGGGCTTGGGTATTTTTTACTGACCATTAAATCTGTTTTGGTTTATATAATTATTGCTGCCATCATTGCATTGATTGCAAAACCCATCATTTTATTTTTAAGAAAAAAACTTAAATTTCCTAATACTGTTGCAGTTATTAGTACAATGGTTCTTTTTGTGACTCTAATTCTCGGAATTACTGGAATGTTCATCCCTTTAGTTATGAAACAAGGAGAAAGCCTTTCTTTACTAAAAACAACAGGATTAGAAGAAAATATAGGGAACCTAATTACACAAGCGAACGATTACTTCACCTCTAAGAATATTAATATTTTAAGTGAATTACAAAGTGCCGATGTATTTACCAGTTTAAAAACTATTCCTAATGTACTCAATTCAATTGTAGGAGCACTCGGGTCCTTCAGTATTGGACTTTTCTCTGTGTTATTTATCACTTTCTTTTTTATGAAAGATAGTAGACTATTTAAAAATGCTTTGCTAACGTTGATACCTCAAGGTGCTGAAAAAAAATTCTCTCACTCATTGGAAAAAATAAACGATTTATTATCACGATATTTTATTGGCTTGGTCATTCAAATTTCCATTTTGTTTGTTATTTACACTTTAATACTATTAATCTTTGGAGTATCTAATGCAGTTGTGATTGCTTTCTTGTGTGCACTACTTAACATTATACCCTACATTGGACCTTTAATAAGTGCATTTCTAATGATTGTTTTAACAATGACAAGTGGCTTGGGTCAAAACCTTGATTTTCAATCAGATATTCTTCCAAAAACTGTCTATGTTATGATTGGTTTTATCATAGCTCAGGTAGTAGATAATTTTGTAAGTCAACCCATCATATTCTCAAAGACTACGAAGTCTCATCCGTTGGAAATTTTCTTAATAATTATTATTGGCGGTTTATTGGCTGGTCCTTTAGGAATGATAATAGCCGTTCCTTCCTATACTGTTTTGAAGGTTATCTTAAAGGAATTTATGTCTGACAATAAGATTGTTTCATCACTTACTAAGGAAATTTAAACTATTGAACGAAAGAATTTTACAACAGGATATTCAAGAGTATATTAACAACCATTTAAAATCTGATATTCATAAATTAATTTTAAAAGGTGTTTCATTTGAAGGAGTTACAGTGCAAGAATTTGCCAATCAGTTGATTTGTAAACAAAAGTCTGAAAAAAAATTACCAAGTTGGTTCGGTACCAAGAATATTTATTATCCACCAAAAGTGAGTATCGAACAAACATCGTCAGAGACTGCAGCTAATTATAAAGCTTCTCTAGTTTCAGGAAAGAGACTACTAGATTTAACAGGTGGTTTTGGGGTAGATTCTTTTTACTTTTCTTCCTCTTTTAACACCGTTGTTCATTGTGAAATAGATTCTAATCTCTCTAAAATAGCAGCACACAATTTTAAACAACTAAACAAAACAAATATTACCTGTTTAGCTGAAAACGGAATAGAGTACCTTAAAAAATCAAGTAAAAATTTTGATGTTATTTATGTAGATCCTTCCAGAAGAAGTGATTCTAAAGGAAAGGTTTTTTTATTAAAGGATTGTGAACCAAATATCCCAAAATATATTGATTTGTTATTTAACAAAACAACAACAATACTTATTAAAAACTCCCCAATTTTAGATATTACAAGCGCAAGTAAAGAACTAAAATTTGTAAAAGAAATTCACATCATAGCTATTAACAATGATGTAAAAGAATTACTATACCTTCTAGAAAAAGAATACAATGGATTGGTTTCAATACACACCATAAATTTTTCAAATAAAAATATTCAAAAATTTAATTTTGTCTTCAATGAAAAATCAATATCTAATTATCAAGAACCCCTAGATTACTTATACGAACCTAATGCGGCCATCCTTAAATCTGGTGGTTTTCATGAAATCACAACACAGTTAGATGTTTACAAAATTCATCAACATTCGCATTTATATACATCAAAAAAAAATATAAAATTCCCAGGCAGAGGGTTTAAAATACTCGCTGTTCTTCCCTATGATAAAAAGAAAATAGTAAAACTGTTACCCAACAAAAAAGCGAACATTACCACTAGGAATTTTCACAAGAGTGTTGCTCAAATCAGAAAAGAACTAAAAATTAAAGAGGGTGGAGATGACTATTTATTTTTTACTACAAATATTCATAATAAATTTAGTTGTATCTATTGTAAAAAACTATAGTTAAGTTGTATTTGTTAATATTAAAATACACTATGAACTCCTATAAATAAAGGCTTTTAATTATTTGTACCATATTTTTCACTAAGTTTGTTATCATAACTTTTTATAGGTTATCTCATGCAAACAAATACCTACGAAGGACTTCATATTATTAAAAAAAAACAATCAATCACTACAGATGAATTGGTCATAGAAGCTCCATTACAAATCAATATAAATACCGAACCGTATACGGTAGTAATGAGAACTCCAGGGAATGATCAAGATCTGGTTCTTGGTTTATTGTATGCTGAAGATATTTATAAAAAAACGCTTCCAATACCTTTTAAAGTTATTGAAGAAAAATTTAATATTCCTAGTATTATAAATGTAACGATAACTCCAAGTGTTTTAGGAAAAGGGTACTTAAATAAAAGAACCTTATTGTCTGTTTCTTCCTGCGGTATTTGCGGAAAACAACAACTAGAAGACATAAAAGTTAGCGGTGATAAAATTGAAAAAAAAGTAAATTTTTCTTCTGAAAACTTATTAAAGATGTTTGCTCCTTTACAAAAGGAGCAAGAAACTTTTAAAAAAACTGGTGGGAGTCATGCGGCAGGTATTTTTAATAATCAATTTAAATTACTTGCTAGCAGGGAAGATATTGGAAGACACAATGCAGTAGATAAATGTATAGGTAGTTTATTGCAAAAACAACTATTAAAAAGCGGAGTGTATTTATTAGTAAGCGGGCGTGTTTCTTATGAAATTGTTTCCAAAGCTTTTTTGGCAAAAATACCAGTAATAGTTGCTGTTTCAGCCTGTTCATCTATGGCAGTAGATTTTGCCAAAGAATTTGGTATTTGCTTGATAGGGTTTACAAGAGAAGATAAAATGACTATTTATGCCAACCCTAGCTTTTTAGAAAAAAAATAAAAATATGAGTAATAAAAAAATACATGCACAACCACCTAAAAAACTGACAGGTATAGAATTAGAAAAAATCCCGTCCTCAGCTGCTGGTTTTCCGGCTATAAAATCAGCCATTACTCAAATAAAAGATAAAGTAGGCTTAAAAAAAGGCATTAGATTGTTAGCTAATTTAAATCAAAAGAATGGATTTGATTGTCCTGGATGTGCTTGGCCAGACCCAGACGAGAAAAGAGCTTTCCTAGCAGAATATTGTGAAAATGGTGCAAAAGCTGTTGCTGAAGAGGCAACAAAAAATAGAGTATCACCACTTTTTTTTGCAACCCATTCAATTTCAAAATTATCAAAATTATCAGATTATGAAATAGGAAAAAAGGGAAGAATTACCCATCCTGTTGTTGTTCATGAGGGAAGAAATCATTATGAAGAAATTTCATGGGAAGATGCTTTTAGTATGATTGGTACATCATTAAAATCATTATCATCCCCTGATGAAGCTATTTTTTATACTTCCGGAAGAACAAGTAATGAAGCTGCTTTCTTATATCAATTATTTGTACGAAAGTTTGGCACCAACAACTTACCCGACTGTTCAAATATGTGTCACGAGTCTAGTGGTGTGGCTCTTACCGAAACTCTAGGTATTGGAAAGGGATCTGTAACCTTGGAGGATTTTAATCATTCAGAATTGGTTATAGTAATGGGGCAAAACCCAGGCACAAATCATCCTCGAATGTTAACTGCATTGGGAGAAACAAAAAAAAGAGGCGGTAAAATCATTAC
>JADFAM010000118.1 GCA_015665265.1 Flavobacterium sp. | reverse complement strand
TTAAACTGACTAAGAAAACCATTAGAAAACCTCTTATTTGCATCTGTAAATACATATAGTACCCCTAAATCTGCTCTTCTATAATCTCGTAGCCTATTTTGGTAGTTGTATGGATTAGAGTAGGCTGGAGCTCCACCTGGAACACCAGAATTATATACTAAATTTAAATATGCTTTTAGGTCAGGTAAATTGGGCATGTAATCTTGAAACAAAATTCCTAATTTAAAACGTTGATCAGTAGGTCTGGATATATAACCTTGGTTATCAATATTTTCCTCAGTTTTTAATATACCTAAACTAATCCAACTCTCATTTCCTGCAACAAATTCACCGTTTAGTCTTACATCAAAACCAGTTGCATAAGCTTTTCCGTTATTGTTGGCTTGATATCGAATACGAACATTATCTACACTGTAAGGGTTTATATTAGATAAGTTTTTGTAGTAAAATTCTGAGGTTAGTTTGAAAGGTCTATCCCATATTTTAAAACTATAATCACTACCTAAAACCAAATGAATAGATTTTTGAGCTTTAACGCTTGGCAAAATTTCTCCCTGAAAGTCTCTCAATTCTTTATAAAAAGGGGGTTGTGAGTATACTCCTCCAGAAATTCTGAACAATATATCTTTTTCCCATGCAGGTTTTATAGCTATTTGCGCCCTTGGGCTAAAGATGAATTGTTTAACTACTGAATCTTCATTAGCATTAACAGACCAATAATGACCTCTTAACCCAACATTCCACCATAATTTATGATCTCCAATAAAACCTTTTTCACTATATTGAATAAAACCTGAGACCCTATTAGTTGTTAAATTGTTTTCAGCTCTAATATTTTGAAACGGTACAATGGGGCCTGTATATGGAGTATAAGGTTGATCATTAATAAAATTTAAGTTTAATGGTCTGACAGAAAATCCAACAGAATCTATGATCTCCCATTCACGAATCCGATCTTTACTGTTTTCGGATTGATATTTAACTCCAAATTCTATTTGACTTTCATTTTTCTTGTAAGATCCTCTTACCTGTATATTACTTATTAAAGCATCTAAATCATTTCTAGAGTGATTTAATTGAGATCCAATTCCTTCAGAAAAAGTTACATCTCCAAATGTTTCTGAGCCAATATTAGTGTCTACCTCACCTAAATTATATGAAGCTGCTATGTCAAAATACTCTTCTTCTTGAGTATTAAATACACTAACTGTTGTAGTAAGTTTTAAATAATCATTTACCAGGTAATCCGCACTTACAGCTCCAAAAGCAGTTAAATATTCATCCTTTTCTTGCCCATCATAAAATACAATTAATTCTAAAGGATCTGAAACTGTACCAAAACGAGTTCTTCTGGTAACTGGTTGGTAATCGTATTTGTTTGAGGAGAAATTTCCTAAAAAATTAAGGGTAAGTTTTTTATTTTGTTTGTATGATATGTACCCTTGAACGTCAGTAAAACGAGGTTTGAAATTTGTTTCAATCTGTTTAGAATTTACAAATAAACTATTATCTCTATACCGAACTCCTACAATAGCGCTTAATTTATTATCTAAAAAAACATCTTCAATAGTGATACTTCCACCCAGTAAACTTGCATTTATAGTCGCTGAAAATTCAGAAGGTTTTCTATAGGTGATATCCAAAACAGATGATAGCTTGTCTCCGTATTTCGCTTGAAATCCACCAGCAGAGAAATTAATATTTTGAACCATCGATGAATTAACGAAACTGAGTCCTTCCTGCTGTCCAGATCTTATTAAGAAAGGCCTGTATATCTCTATTCCATTTACATAAACTAAATTTTCATCAAAATTTCCACCTCTTACATTGTATTGGGTACTTAATTCATTATTGTTGCTTACTCCAGGTAAGGTCATCAAAAGTGTTTCTATTCCAGAGTTTGCTCCAGGAATTCGTTTTATTTTTTCGGTATTAATGGTTGTAATTCCTTGAGGATCTTTTTTATCATTTTTAATAACTACTTCATCTAACAGTTCATCCTGTGGTTGAAGAGTAGGTGAAAACCTTATGATTGTTCTTTTCTTGATAAAAAATTCTTTTGAAAGAGACTTGTAACCCACATGGCTAAATTCTAAAACAACTTTTCCTTTTACCGGAACTCTAATTTCATAATATCCTTTATTGTTTGAGTAAACTCCAATAGTTCCATAGTTAATAGAGACATTTTTTATCGAATTATTTTGAGGGTCTTTTATGAAGCCTTTAATGATAGAAGTTTTCTGAGCGAAAAGTATCGTAGGTAGTATGAATAAGAATAGTAGTAAATTTTTCACTTAGTTGTTTTACTTATTTTCTATAAAACGTAGATTTATAGGTATTGGTATTTCCAACGTTATCATAAACTACAAGTTTAAAGATATGTTTACTACCTACCAATTTTTTATCATTAAAATTATAAGATAATTTTTTTTTCTTAACATCATACTCCATCAATATCCATTCATTATCTATGTAGGCTTCATAAGATTTTATCCCAGATTCTAAATCTGAAATTTTAATCGTTAAATACTGTAATCTACTAGTCCAATCATTATTTTTAAAATTACAATTATATATTTTAGGTTGTTGATTGTCAATTAATAACGTGTATTTACCTAAATTTTTAGTTGTAGTAAATATTTTATCTAATTTTTTTCTAGTTTTTTGATAATAAGGATATTTTTTATTGTTTATGTTAGCAATATAAATTTTATCTAATTCAGTTTTTTTATACATGGTACTATCAAAACTAATTGTAAAACTCTTATTTAGAGGAATTATTGGTTTATGTATATTTGCTTGTTTTTCATTAACAGAAAAGTTTAGATAAATGTCTTCATAGAATGTGTTTTTAGGAAACGCTATGGTTACTCCGTTCTTGGAGAATTTGTGAAACTTGTTTTTTATGATTTTATAATTTGTAGTGTCTTGCTGTTGTGAAACCATAGATTCACTTCTTACACCTATGATAGGGATTTTAATAGAAGAGCTATTCCCTTTATAATCTTTAGCTATAATCTCCACTCTGTAATTTAATCCTTCCTTAATATCTATGACACCGTCATAAATTAAATCTTTATAAATACTGAGTTTGTTTGCATTTTCTTTGAAGGTTTTTTGAATCCTATTTTTATAAGTTTTGTAATAAGGATAGTCTATCAGTAAATTTATGAATTTACTTTCAGCAAATGAAAATGTTTCTAGATTATGAAAATAGTGTCTTTTTCCATTCACAAGCATTTCTATACTAAACACACCGTTTTTATTTAATTCCTCTCCTAATAAATCATAAACATTTAAACCAAAACCTATTTTACCTGAGGCACTTATTCTACTAGTTCTGTAGGTGTTTAAAGAATCTCTTTTGATACCTAGAGTTTGTTTTTTCCCACTTCTATTGACTCTGGAGCTCATTTCGATTGGATAAACCATGATTCTTTTAATCTTAGGAGCTATTGAATCCTGAACTTTTAACCCAAAAAACAGAGGGTTAATTATATGCTCGGTCTTTGTATCTCTTATTTCGTAGTGTAAATGCGGTGCAACAAACCCACCAGTTCTTCCAGAATAGGCGATGATATCTCCTTTTTTTACAAAAATTTCATCTTCTCCTGGATATATATTTCCTGTTTCATAACTTTCTTTTTCGTATTGAATATTTTTCACATAGTTCTGAATACTTTTTTCGAACCTACTTAAATGAGCATAAACAGAGGTAAAGCCATTATTATGTTTAACATATAAGACTTTCCCATAACCCCATATAGCCACTTTTATTCTTGAAACATAGCCATCAGCAGTTGCATATACGGGTAGGCCAACTTTTCTATTTGTTTTAATATCTAAACCTGCATGAAAATGATTATTTCTTAATTCTCCAAAAGTACCTGAAAGTTTTATTGGAATATTTAGAGGGCTTCTAAAATAGTCTTTGGGGTATTTGTTCTGAGCTATAGTTGAAATACCAAAAAATATAGCAAGGGTTAAAAAATAATTTTTCAAATTTTAGTAATTTTTAACTAAATTAATAAAACTATTTAAATCAGTATTCAACTTATTTCCAATATTAAGGCGATTATTTATTAAAGTACCAAATAGTTGTTAAATATAAAACAGAATGCTAACTTTGTAGATATAGTTTTATAAATAGAGGTATAGATGAGTAACACTATAGAAGCGGTAAATTTATTAGAAATTAAGTTAAAAAACTTACTTTCAAATTATGATTTTTTATTAAAAGAAAACGAATTACTGCTTCAAAATTCATCAAAGTTACAACATCAACTTCTAGAAAATAAGCAATTATTAGAACAACGAGATGAACAATTTAAGTTGCTAAGGATTGCAAAAACTATAGAAGGCAGTGACAATAGTACAAGAGATACCAAGTTTAAAATAAATGCTTTAATTCGAGAAATCGATAAATGTATCGTTCAATTGAACGAATAATAGTTTATTAGTATAGTGGAAAAATTAAAGATTAATTTAGTAATAGCAGGTAGAACTTATCCTTTGAGTGTTAACAGCAATATCGAAGAAGAAGGGATGAGAAAAGCCGCAGCTAACATTAATCAACTTATTAGCAAGTATGAAAAAAACTATGCTGTGAGTGACAAACAAGATGTTTTAGCCATGTGTGCTTTGCAATTTGCATCAAAATTAGAAATTTCTACGTTAGATACTGAAGAAACCAATACAGAAGCATTAGATAAGATTAATGAACTTACCAAGTTGGTAAGTGATCATTTAGAATAAGTTCTCTTACAATACAATAATATACTGCCTACATTAGTTATTTGTTTGATAAACTCAACACGAATCTATTATGAAGGACGAGTCTTAATTGCTAAAGCAAGCCTTAGATATTGAATCAACTTCATTATCAAGAGGATCCTTGATCAGTTAGTTAGTTCTATACATGTCATAATGGAGTTTATATAAACCTCACTAGTGTAGGTTTTTTTATACAACTAAATCAAAACTATGGACGACATGATCATTCCTATTGTAGCAGGATTAGCTGGATTAATTTTAGGCTTAATATTTTCAAAAATTTCAGAGAAATCAAAGGCTAACAAAATTTTATCAGCTACTAAAAAAGAGAGTAATTCTATCATAAAACAAGCCAAAGTAGAGGCAGAAGCTCTAAAGAAAGACAAAATATTACAAGCAAAGGAAAAATTTATAGAGCTAAAGTCTGAGCATGAAAAAGTAATATTAAATAGAGAAAAGAAAATTTCTGAGGTTGAAAAAAGAACTAGAGAAAAAGAATCTCAAATTCAGTCTCAAATGGATAAAACCAAAAGACTAAATACTTCTCTAGAGCATAAGGAGAAAGATTTAAATCATAAATTAGAACACCTTGACAAAAAGGAAGATGAGGTTTCTAAATTACATATGAGACATGTTGATTTATTAGAGCAAATTTCAGGCTTTTCTGCAGATGAAGCTAAAAAGGAATTAGTAAACTCTTTAAAGGATGAGGCTAAAACAGATGCAATGGGCTTTATTCAAAGTACTCTTGAGGAGGCTAAACTAACAGCAGAGCAAGAAGCACGTAAAGTTGTGTTGAGTACAATTCAAAGAGTAGGAGTAGAACAGGCTGTAGAGAACTGTGTGTCTGTGTTTAATTTGGAGTCAGATGATGTTAAAGGTAGAATAATAGGTAGAGAAGGAAGAAATATAAGAGCTTTAGAGGCTGCAACTGGAGTTGAAATTATTGTAGATGATACACCAGAGGCAATTATTCTTTCTTGTTTTGATCCAGTAAGACGAGAAATAGCCAGATTATCTATGCATAAGTTGGTTACAGATGGAAGAATACATCCTGCTAGAATTGAGGAAGTTGTAGTAAAAACTGAAAAACAAATAACCCAAGAAATAATTGAAGTAGGAAAACGTACTGTAATTGACCTAGGAATTCATGGATTACACCCAGAATTAATAAAGACGGTTGGTAGAATGAAGTACAGATCATCTTATGGTCAAAACCTTCTACAGCACTCGAGAGAAGTTGCTAATTTATGTGGTATTATGGCCTCAGAATTAGGTTTGAATCCAAAATTAGCAAAAAGAGCAGGATTACTTCATGATATCGGAAAAGTTCCAGATACTGAAAGTGAGCTACCACATGCATTATTGGGAATGCAATGGGCAGAAAAATATGGTGAGAAACAAGACGTATGTAATGCCATAGGAGCACATCACGATGAAATAGAAATGAAATCTCTTTTTGCGCCAATTGTTCAAGTTTGTGATGCCATATCTGGTGCTAGACCAGGAGCAAGAAGACAGGTTTTAGATTCTTACATTCAGCGATTAAAAGATTTAGAAGATATTGCTTTTGGATTTTCAGGTGTTCAAAAAGCGTATGCAATTCAGGCAGGAAGAGAACTACGTGTGATGGTAGAGAGTGGTAAAGTTAATGACACTAAAGCTGCTGAATTATCATTTAGTATTAGTCAAAAAATACAAAATGACATGACCTATCCTGGTCAAGTAAAAGTAACAGTCATAAGAGAAACGAGAGCTGTTAATGTAGCTAAATAGCCATTAATAATTTATAAATAAAAAAATAAAAATCCCACATTTAAAGTTTAAAAGTGGGATTTTTTCATTTATGATTTTCTTGGATGATATTTCTCTACTATTTTCTTTAAATAACTAGTGTCTAAGTGAACATAGACCTCAGTTGTTGTAATGCTTTCATGGCCTAACATTTGCTGAATAGATCTTAAATCTGCTCCATTTTTCAAAAGATGTGTAGCAAAAGAATGTCTAAAAGTGTGAGGGCTAATTTTTTTATCTAGATTAATTTTTATGGCTAATTTTTTCAAAATTACAAACACCATTTGTCTGGTTAAAGATTTACCTCTTCTATTTAAAAATAAAATATCTTCATAACCTTTTACAATGGATATATGAATTCGGTAGTGATTCATGTAGGACTCAATATATTTTTGTGCTCTATAATGAATAGGAACAAAACGTTCTTTACTTCCTTTACCTAATACCTTGATAAATCCTTCTTCAAAAAATAAATCTGATATTTTTAAAGTAATGATTTCACTAACTCTAAGACCACAGCTGTACAAAGTTTCTAGTATAGCTCTATTTCTTTCCCCTTCAGGTTTACTTAAATCAACAGCTGATATTAGTTGATTGATTTCAGATTCTGATAAAGTATCTGGAAGTTTTCTACCAATTTTTGGAGTCTCTATTAAATCAGTTGGATTGGATTCTCTGTATTTTTCAAAAATCAAATAATTAAAAAAACTTTTTAAACCGGATATAATTCTAGCTTGACTTCTAACAGTTGATTTTTTTGCAACTTCATAAATAAATTGTTGTATGATATCATTTTTTATGGAGATAGGTGAACAAGAAATATTATTATTTTCTAGAAAAATAATTAGCTTATTTACATCCAAAATATAACCGTCTATGGTGTTAGAGGAGAGTCCTCTTTCAATATTTAAGTAATGGCTATAATCTTTTATAGCTTGTTTCCAATTCATTTTAGGAAGATACTTAAAATCTCTTTTTGATTCAAAATTTTATAATTAATCTTTTCTTAATTAGTTTTATTTTAAAATTAATTAATTATTTACTATATTTAAGTATTAAATACTTAAATATCAATTAATTAAAAACTTTTATTATGAAAAAATTATTTTTAACAATTACATTATTAGCTTTTTGCTACACAGCTAGTGCCCAAGATTCTAAATTTGGAATTACTGCTGGTTATCAATCATCAAGTTTTGAGATTTCTGGTGATGGGGTAGATTTATCTACTGATGCTTCTGGATTTTTCTTAGGCTTCTTCGCACAATTTTCAGTTTCAGAAAGTCTCAGTATCCAACCAGAACTTCATTACTCTTCTGTTTCTGATAGTGACAGCGATGATAATGATGATGAATCAGTAGGTGATATTATTATACCTATTATGTTAAAGTTTCACGTGTCAGATAAATTTAATTTAATGGCTGGCCCACAGTTTGACTATATAACTGAAGAAGATACAGAGGGTATAAAGAAATTTGGAATGGGGCTTGGTCTAGGGCTTGGTTATGATATTTCTGACAGTATATCTTTAGGTGCTAGATATTCATTAGGTTTTGACAGACTTGATGACGAGGGAGAAGATATTGGAGATGCAAATTTTAAAATAAATGTTCTTCAAATAGGTCTTAGTTATTCTTTTTAAAAAACAGATCTAATTTAATTTAAAAGTGGACTTAAGGGTTCACTTTTTCTATATAAAATTAATTGTATTTTAGCCGCATGAAAATAATAATAATTAACGGTCCAAACTTAAACTTACTAGGCAAAAGAGAACCTGAAATATATGGTGCTCACTCTTTTGATGATTATTTTAAAGTATTACAAAATAAATTTTCAGCTATAGATATATCTTATTTTCAATCTAATATAGAAGGTGAAATCATTGATAAATTGCATGAAGTTGGTTTTACTTATGATGGCGTTATCCTAAATGCAGCTGCTTATACTCACACCTCAGTAGGTATTGGAGATGCTGTAAAAGCTACAGAAACACCTGTAGTAGAAGTACATATTTCAAATGTACATGCTAGAGAGGAATTTAGGCACCAAAGTTTTATTGCTGCTAATGCAAAAGGAGTTATTGTTGGTTTTGGTTTAAAAAGCTACGATTTAGCTATTGAAAGTTTCCTATAAATAACTTTATGATAGTTTTAAAACCATTTTTATATTAGCTCTATCATAGTGAACATCAGGTTCTAATTTAACTTCTTTAAACCCTACTTTTTTATATAAATTAATTGCTGGTTTTAATATTGTATTTGAATACAACATTATTTTTTTCCACCCTTGTTGTTTGGAAAACTCTATGCAATAATCAATTAGCTTATTGCCAATTTTTAACCCCTGATACTCTGGAGAAACAGCCATTTTACTAAGTTCATAACATTCTTTTTCGTTAATTAAAGCAACAGTTCCAACAATTTTAGAATTAATTTCAGCAAAGAATATATAACCTCCCTTATCTATGATATAGGATTGAGGATCCCCTAAAATTTTATGGTCATAAGGTTCTACATAAAAATATTTTTCTAACCATTCAATATTTAGATTCTTAAATATTGATGATTTTTCTGGATGAAAATCAATAATTTCTAAAGGAGTTTCCAATTAAATTTTAGTATCAATTAATTCAATCATTTCTTTTTCTAACATATTGGTTTTATCGTAGATTTCCTTTGCCATAGAAAGTATGTTCTCAGCAAATATCTTGTCTTTAATATCTTTCGCATTAATTCGGACATTAAAATAAGCTCCAACAACAGCAGTTCTAGCGCACAAAGCTCCAACACCAGCATCAGATAAAGAGTTCTGTAGTCCCTCTTTAGCCATAGCCATCATAACTTCCATAGAATTGTAGGCGGTTTCCATCACTTTAAAAGGAATTTCTGTTGCGTATTTAGTAGCGTTTTCAATGGCTTCTTTTCTTAATGTTATTTCTTCTTCATTAGATTTAGGCATTCTAAAACCATCTATAATTTTATTAAATGCATTGGTGTCTTCATCTACTAAGAAGAGTAACTCTTTTTTATATTGTTGCCCTTTTTCTGCCCATTTAGAATAAAATTCCCATTTTTCGTCCCAACCTGGCTTATGTGCTGATAAATTGGCAACCATTGTTCCAAGAGAAACACCTAGAGTACCAACATAAGCAGCTATTGACCCACCACCTGGTGCCATAGATTCAGAAGCAGTTTCATCAGCAAACCCCTTTACAGTAAAATCTACTAATTTTTTAGAATGGTTAGCACTCATTACATATTCAATAATTCTTTCCTCTGGATTAAAAGGTTTTAAATCGTCTAGTCCAAGAGATTTTACAGCTATTTTGATTTTATCGGTCTCACTAATTCCAAGTGATCTATTCTGTTTTTGTAAAAAGTAATCTGCTGCATCTAACATGGCTTGTAATGGAACCAAACCAACCAACTCAGATCCCGTAACTCTAATACCTCTTTTGTCTGCAGCTTTAAGCGTTTCATCGAA
Source organism: Flavobacterium sp. (assembly GCA_015665265.1). Taxonomy (GTDB): domain Bacteria; phylum Bacteroidota; class Bacteroidia; order Flavobacteriales; family Flavobacteriaceae; genus Polaribacter. The sequence goes on along the minus strand of JADFAM010000118.1, from coordinate 6,756 downwards.
TGCCTCATGCATCGAGGTGATTGAAATATTGGTTAAGTTGTATGAAATTTGCGCAATACCATATTCTTCTATGTACCAACCAATCCCCTTTACAGCCTTTAATTTTCCTGGTATTCTTACTGGTTCTCCATTTGAATCCACTACTTTTTTACCAGTAATAGGATTTCCCACTCGTTTAACCCTTCCAGCTTCTCTAATGTCAAAGGCAATGGCATTGGCTCGTCTAGTAGAGGTAGAGTTTAAATTTATATTGTAGGCAACTAAAAAATCTCTAGCAGAGATAGCGGTTACTCCTGCATTTTTTGTCTTTGATGTATAGGTTGTTGGGCCAAAATCTGGTTTCCAGTTGGTATCAGATAGTTTATTTTCAAGACCTTCATATTCACCAGATCTAACTGTAGCTAAATTTCTTCGATCTTCTTTAGTAGCTGCATTTTCATAATAATAACCTGATATTCCCAATTCTTCACCAATTCTTTTCCCTAGCATATGAGCATAATTAGCCGTTTCCTCCATAGAAATATTTGCAATAGGAATTAAAGGACAAACATCTGTAGCTCCAAACCTTGGATGCTCTCCTGTTTGTTTACTCATGTCTATTAGTTCACTCGCTTTTTTTATTAATCTGAATGCAGCTTCTATAACTTTTGAGGGTTCTCCTACAAAGGTAATTACAGTTCTGTTCGTGGCTTTTCCAGGGTCTATATCCAGGAGTTTTATTCCTTCAACCTCACTAACAACATTGGCAATTGTGTTGATTTTTTTTAGATCTTTTCCTTCACTTATGTTAGGAACACATTCAATAATTTGTTGTTTCATACGTGTTGTTTCTTTAATTCATCGTAAAAATAGGACGATTTAACGAAAAAACATATGATAATTTTTAAAATAAAATTATATTAGTGACTACCCTGAAATAAATTTATTTATGCAACAAAAATGGCTTTTTGTTATTAATAAGAAAACGAAATTTATATGTTTAAATCTAAAAGAAGTTTGGTAGTAGAAAAATATTTTATTCCATAAAATATGATACTTTAAACATTTTAGATTTTCAAGGAAATATTTTTATTAGGTGATAAAATAGATATTAAAAAGATTGATTTTTAGTAAGGTATTTTTGTTTAATCATCATCATTAACCATAAACAGGTAGAAAACTATTTCCCCAATAATAGGGATTGACTGGTCTTAATAATAAGTAGTTCTTTGTATAGCTATGAAAAAACTATTGTTACTATTGTTGTTTACAACTATGTCTAGTTGTGAATCACGCCCAAAACCTTGTAATCCAGAATGCTGGAAGATTACAGAACTTCATATAAGTGAAGAAACAGGTTATTTAAACATTACCCACACAAACCTTTGTAAAAAACATCTAACTTACACTAACAATGTTATTAATAATTATCATTTGTATAAACTAGGAGATATTCTTTATGAAGAGAACTTTTCTAAAGAAAAAAAGGGAATACGAACACATCTCAAGAAGTATTAACAATAATTGAATGATTACTATGAAAAAACTTGAATTTCATTTTATTGTGTTTATTGCAGAGATTTTGATTCTATTTATGAAAATCAAATTACCTGAAAGATTTCACTTTATAAAACAATAAAAAATTCACCCACTCTAATATCTAATCTATATTACTTATTTAAAATTAACTTATAGAAGTTTTTTTTACAGTTTTTTCTTAAATCTTCTTATAGTTAGGCTCGTTAACATTAATTTGTTAGCGAGTTTTTTATTATGATAATTGTCACTACCTATAAATAGGGAGTGAGAAATTTCACTAATTATTGGGATTGACTGATTTTAATTATTTGTAGTTCTTTACTACATGATTGAATTGTTAGTTTTTAGATATACCTCTTTTACTCTTAGTGAGGTTTGAGTTTAAGGGGTTTATTTAACCAATACCTTTCTTTTAAATTATAAGAAAATGAAAAAAGAAGAACAAAAAAAATTGAGCAAGGAGGAAATCTTCAGACTTTTTGACATAGGAGAAATTATAGTTACTATAGTAGTTATAAACACCCTATTAGTATGCATAGGTTCAATATTTTTAAATGCTGCTAGTTAAACTTACTATAGCCAAAACAATAACATAACATAAAACCTCTGTCATTATTTAGCAGACTATTTTTTAAAGGTCAATAATCTATAGATATAAAAAGTTCTCAAAAATAGCATAGCTATAATAGGAAAAACTGCATTAGAGAATTGTTGGAGACCTATAAAAGAGGTAACAATTACCCCAACAAGCAAGATTAAATAAAATAATAGGTAATTGGATATCCAAGATGGTATAATGTTTTTTAAAAGAGTAAAAGCAACAAAAAAATTCAATACAAAAGCCCATAACAAATTAAAATTGTTTGGCGCGGTGTAATGGTCTGTGAAAAACCATAAAAAACAGATGATAATACCTAAAACTCCAGTCACAAAAAATAAAGTAAAGTCTAACCACTTGGATCTAATATTTCTTTTTTGATCTCTAAAAGTTACTACAATAGTTAGAAGTAATAGTAAAGAAAAAACAAAAAATGGGTTGTACCATTGAATTTTAATTTGTTTCTCAGGATATCTTAATAGTTGACTTTCTACAAAAACTAGAGGTGTAGTTATTTTATTTTTAGTTATGGTGGCATTTTGAAATGCTTTGTGAACATAATCAGGTAAATACATATAATTGTCTGCAATTATTTCTTTATCTAAAGTATTTCCTAGAGCTAAATTTATTCCAAAACTACCCCAAGTATTCCATGGAAGCTCTTGATTCATTAATTGTCTCAAAGTGAAATTTTCATCAGAAAATGAGCTAGGAAATTGAATCTTATTACCAAGAATTTCTTTTGCAATATCTCTAAGTTTGGTGGCACAATTATTAAAATAAGGATCATAAAGATACTCAGCATTCTCAGGTAGTGAATTTTCATTCAAATACTCAAATATCTTTACCCTATCAACTAATGATAAATTTAGAATTTGGTTTTTCACCCATCTTTGTTGATAGTCATAACTGGTTATGAATCTTCTAAATGACTGTTTTTCAAGCCTGTATAGTAATCTACCTTTTACAAAGTTTACATAAAAATTGGGTTGATTAAAATCAAATAAACCATAGTTGAAAATAATGTCTAGATTTAAAGTAGGGTCTTTAACTCTTATTGCACTATGGCCAAATGCTTCATACAAAACATCTCCGGGACCAGCTGTTATGATACTTATTTCTGATTGATCTGATAAAACTAATTTTTGCGAAAAATTATGTTGAATTGAAACAAAAAATATAAAAATAAAAAGGAAAGTTTGTTTCATAAGTTATTGTCTAAAAAAACTGTAATCTATTTTTACAGAAAAAATATTTGAGAACAATGCATTACCAACACTTCCAATGTTGGTTAGTGCATAATCAATTTGAATGCCATTGTAAATAAAGCCAACACCCAAGTTTGGTTGTAAAGACAAACTTTTACTTCCATCGAATTCAGTTGTATTTTGAAAATTACCAACCCCTGCTCTTAAAAAAACAAAGTTATCGTAATCAAGCTGAAAACCCAAGGCTGGATCTATACTTGCTATATCAGTTGAAATGATATCATTAGTTCTGGCAAACCTCATGTTAATATCTACTTCAGATAATAAATTAAAAAAACGACCCAATCTAAATTTTCTTGCCACACCTAATTGAACTTTTGGTTTCGTAATTTCTGTGGTTTCTGGTAATTCTTGGTTTTGTCCAGGAATTGCATTTTGAACAGTAGCAAAAGCATCAGAATCTATCGCCCAAATATTAAAAGTTGTAGAAATATCTCTAACCATTAATCCAAAGTTCCAATCTCCACGGATGTATTGAATACCTGTATCTAAACCAACTCCCCATGAACTTGCAAAATCTCCAATAGTTCGTCTTACTACTTTTGCATTTACCCCAAAATATACATTTTTTAAAATCAAATTTCTTGCATATGATAATGTTAGGGCATAATCAGCTGCTGAAAATAAACTAACTCTATTAAAATCTATATTTCCTTGACTATCAATTAATTGTGTTGTGTTTAATATATCATCAACACCAAATCGTATAACAGAGATACCTAGAGCACTTTGGGAGTCTATAGGCATAGCAAATGCTGCATAATTATAATTGGCTATGCCAGCAAAATAGGAGGAATACATCAATGATCCTTGATAATCTTTTACATGTAATAAACCCGCAGGGTTCCAATATCCTGCATTAACATCATTTGTTGTAGCTACAACAGATTTACTCATTCCTAGTGAAGCTGCGTCTACACCAATAGTCAAAAATTCATTAGAATAATTGCGGAAGGCTTGAGCGTTAACAATAAGAGAAACAAATAGTAAAACTAATGTGTAGATTTTTTTCAATTCATTCATAGATTAACATAACAAATATCTTAATATATTATTGAAATAACTTTACATTTCTGTAGATATTGTATCAATTAGTCATTGTCTTTGATAAATTGAAGTATTCTGTTTTCCAACCATCTATTTTTTTTAGAAAACAAATTAGAAATAAAACCCACATGACCACCATGTTTTGTTATTTCCAAATAAAAATAATTAGAATTCTCAGCTTCTTTAATTGGATAACATTCTTTAGCTAAGAATGGGTCATCTGAAGAAGTAATTAATAAAACTGGTTTTTTAATTGAAGTCAAATAGGGTTTGGAACTTGCTTTTTCCCAGTAATCTTCAGGTCCGGAAAAACCAGAAACTGGTGCTGTGTATAAACCATCGAATTCTTTAAATGTTTTAGATTTCAATAGTTTCTTAATATCTAATTTATAGTCTGGATATTTTTGATTTTTTATGAGGATTTTTTTTCTCAGGGATCTTAAAAATTTATACATGTATATTTTGTTTTTGGAGGTACCCATTATTCTACTTGAACTTGCTAAATCTACTGGAACAGAAATAGCTACTCCACAAGAAACCTTATCCGATATAGTTTTTACATACTCTCCAAAATATTTTAACGTCATATTCCCCCCAAGACTATAACCTACAACCATTATTTTATTATAGTAATAATTTTCAATCAAATAGTTAATTACAAAATCCAAGTCTTCTGTTTTTCCGCTGTGGTAGGTGGGGAGCAATAAGTTGTCTTCTCCACTACAACCTCTTAGATTAAATGAAACTGTATCATAGCCAGCTTTATTTAGTTCTGAAGCCGCAGCTAAAATATATTTAGATTCTGAGCTTCCTTCTAAACCATGGATAAGTACTACCAATTTAGATGAATTAACTTTTGAAAAATCTAAATCAATAAAATCATTATCCCAAGTAGTAATTCTTCTTCGATTATAGTTATGAGACTCTTTCATAAAAATAGATCTATACATGGTACTAAAATGACCATTTTTTAATAGAAAAGAAGGTGAGAATTTGGATTTAATGATAGGCATAGATTTTTTTTAGTAATTAATTTGGCAAATATGCTTAAAAAATCGTGATATTTAAAATCACCCAAAAGGTTTTACTATTTTAGCAAAAGATTTAAGAGTTATGAGTATCAAAAATCACATTCCAAATATAGTTACCTTGGGGAACCTTTTTTGTGGAACATTAGCAACTATCTTTGCTGTAGGTGGTCATTTTGAAATGACTGCATTATTTGTTACATTAGGTATTTTCTTAGATTTTTTTGACGGTTTTTTTGCTAGGATTTTAAACGTTTCAGGTGAATTAGGAAAGCAATTAGATTCTTTAGCGGATATGGTAACCAGTGGCGTAGTTCCGGGTATTGTACTCTTTGTTTTATTAGGAAATAATCAAGAAATGCCGTATGAAATATATGCAGAATTCAAGATATCAATGGGGCTTCCTTTAATGGGCTTACTCGTAACATTAGCAGCTTGTTATCGATTGGCTAAATTCAATTTAGATACGAGGCAATCTGAATCTTTTATCGGTTTACCAACACCAGCAATGAGCTTGTTTATTGTATCATTACCATTAGTTCAGATGCATTCTGATGTTGACTTTGTGAAAGATTTAATTGGTAATAATTATTTTTTAATTGGAATTGTAATTTTGTTTAGTTTTTTAATGAACTCAGATCTTTCCTTGTTTTCATTAAAGTTTAAAAATTATGGTATAAGAGAAAATTTATTTAAATATACTTTAATCTTACTTTCAATTATTTTATTGATGACTATTAAATACTTGGCAGTGCCTGTTATTATAATGAGTTACATACTTTTATCGATTTTAAATAACTTCAAGAATACTGATATTCAAAATTAGAACACCTTTTTTCTTTTTAATTCAAAATCTTTTCCAAGATAGACTTTACGAACTAATTTATCTTCTGCTAAATCTTCAGGCGTTCCTTCCTTTAGAATGCTCCCTTGATACATTAAATATGTTCTATCAGTGATTGCTAGTGTTGCCTGAACGTCATGATCCGTTATTAAAATGCCAATATTCCTATCTTTTAAATGAGCTACTATGCTTTGAATATCCTCAACAGCTATTGGATCTACACCTGCAAAAGGTTCATCTAATAATATAAACTTAGGATCTGAAGCTAAACATCTAGCTATTTCTGTTCTCCTTCTTTCACCTCCAGATAATAAATCTCCTCTATTTTTTCTAACATGACCAATGTTAAATTCTTCGATCAACGATTCTAGTTTAATCTTTTGTTCTTTTTTAGATAAATCTGTGAATTGCAGAACAGACATAATGTTGTCTTCAACAGATAATTTTCTAAAG
>JADFAM010000111.1 GCA_015665265.1 Flavobacterium sp. | reverse complement strand
TTCAATCTATCCAAACCCTACATCAGATATAGTATACATAGACGGTAATTACACTCAATTAAAAGTATTTGTTTATGATATTCTTGGTAAACAAGTAATGAATAAGTCTATTACAAATAGCATAGATATTAGCCAACTAGAAAAAGGAGTATACATCCTACAACTTTCTGATGGTGTTAAACTAACTACACAAAGAATGATAAAAAATTAAATAAAACATACTTTAAAACACAACCCTTACAGAAATGTAGGGGTTTTTTATTGCGCTATTTTTATATTTTCAAAATTAGCTTATCGATTTTAAGTGAAAAGATATTTCACTATGTAAGGATGTATAGTACATAACACATTTTTTTATTATATTGATATTTGAATCCATTAAATAGCTGTGAAAAACTAATAATTTTAAATAAATGAAAGCACTATCCAAATCTAGATTTAAGCAAGGTCTAGAATGCCCCAATAAACTGTATTTTTCCAATAATAATGATGTTTATCACAATGTTAAAAATGAAGATCCGTTTTTGCAAGCCCTAGCAAGTGGTGGTTTTCAAGTAGAGGAATATGCTCGGTTACAATATCCTGGTGGTGTCTTAATAGAAGATCCAGAGGATAGAGAAGACTATGATTACCAAGATTTAGCAAATCAAACTTCCGAGCTATTAAAACAAGAAAATGTAGTAATCTATGAAGCCGCTTTTTATATCAATGATTTATTTATAAGAACAGATGTTCTTGTTAAAAAAGGTACTCATATACAGCTCATAGAAGTTAAGGCAAAATCTCTTGATCCAAGCCAGCCTTATAATTTTGTAGGAAGGTCAAAAAAATTAGTGAGTAGCTGGAAGCCCTATCTTTTTGATTTGGCTTTTCAAGCCTATGTTACCCAATGTTGTTTGCCCTCGTTTACTATTACTCCTTATTTATGTCTGGTTGATAAAACAAAATCTGCAACTGTAGATGGATTAAATCAGTTTTTTAGAGTTGAAAAAGATGCTAATAGCAGAACAGGAGTGAGAAAAACATTTAAGCAGGTTAGTCAACTAGGTAAAAATATATTACACCAAGAAAACTTATCTGAAGTGGTTACAAAAATTCATAATGGAGAGCACAAATATTACGATAATCTAAATTTTCATGAGGCGGTTAAATTATTGTCAGAAATTAGAATACAAAATTATTATCCAAACTGGCCCGCTCAATTTTCGGCTTGTAAAAAATGTGAATTCAAAAAAGATGATAGCGAGGATGGTAAGAAAAAACAATCTGGTTTTGAGTATTGTTTTAAAAAGCAATACCATTGGACAGATCAGGATTTTAAGAAATCCAATATTTTTAATGTTTGGGATTTAAAAGACCCAAAGTTAATGGAGCAAAAATTATTGTTTAAATCACAGCTAACCCCTGAGGATATTAAATACAAAGAGGCAGCTGGAAAACTTGATCGAACAGAGCGCCAGTGGTTGCAAATCGAAAAAGAACGCGATAAAGACTTTACCGAGTTTATTGATATAGAGGGTTTAAAAGACGAAATGGATACTTGGGTATTTCCACTTCATTTTATAGATTTTGAGACCTCTACAGTACCACTCCCGTTTCATACGGGCCGTAAACCTTATGAGCAAATAGCTTTTCAGTATTCACATCACATTTACTATGAGGACGGCCGTATAGAGCATGCAAACGAATATATTAACTCAACCGCCGGCGAGTTTCCAAATTTTGAATTCATTGAACATTTGCAAAAAGCATTATCGAATGATGAAGGAACTATTTTTAAATATTCTACACATGAAAATACAATACTCAATGCCATTAGAGCGCAATTGAAAGCTAGTAATACCCCAAACAAAGAATCGCTTATTTCATTTATAGAATCTATTAGTCATCATACAACAGACAATCCAGATAAATGGACAGTGCCATCAAGAAAATTTAATAAGGGTACTCGAGATATGGTAGATCTCTGTAAAGTAGTTAAAAATTACTACTACAATCCTCATACTTTTGGCTCAAATTCTATTAAAAAAGTGCTCCCTGCCGTATTAAAGTCTAGCCAGTTTGTTCAAGAAAAATACAGTAAACCTATTGGAACTATTGGTGTGAGTAGTAAAAATCTTCAAGATGATCATGTTTGGTTAAAAAAGCTAGACAACGAAATCATTAGCCCCTACAAAACGTTACCTCCAGTACATAAAAATATAAGTCAAGAAGAGATTGAAGCTAGATTATCTAACATTGATAATATTGATGATGGAGGTGCAGCACTTACAGCCTATGGTAAAATACAATATACCGATATGACTGAAAAGGAAAGAGTAGACATAGCAGATGCATTAAAACGCTATTGTGAATTAGATACCTTGGCCATGGTCATGATTTATGAGCATTTAAAATCTTTACTAATAAAAATTTAATAAATGAAAAATAAAGTAATTCATATATTAATATCGGTTGTCTTTATCTTTTCTTGTGAGAAAGAAGGACAGATTATAGAAGATAATGGAGAAGGAATTACTATCGAGTTTTTGGAGGGTCTTAATGATGATCCAACCTATCAATTATCTAAAGATTCAAATGGTTTTTATAACTTAAATTTGGATAGAAATACAAATCAAACTATACAACGAATTACAGGAAGAATATTAAGAAATGGTTATCCTTTAGTGGATTTAGGTAGTGGAGCTCAACCTAAAAATATAAATTGGGAATCTAACCTATACTGGTGGTTGCTTGAAGGAGATACTGTTGCAAATATTACCTACACTTATCTTAATTTATTTACAGGAGAATTGGTTTACGTTAATTTACCTCCTCTTATTAATTGGAAAGAGGTCATTGTTCCAATTATCAATGAAAATTCCTATAGTAATCAAGAAACCGGGATAGTAAATACTGTGATTGCACCAATACAAGAAATGATTGGAGATACCATGAAGATTAAAATGACATATATTCACTCGATCACTCAAAAAGAAGAAGGGTCCAATTCTTTTGATATTATAGGAGAAAGAGTTTTTAAAGATTCTACGTATGTAATTTTAAAATAATAAACTTAAGAACCTTTTATTGATTAAAAGAGAGATTGTTATAAGACCCGTTAATAAATAGTTGTATTGTATTACACTTAATTTATATATTTAAAATTTAAAATTTAAAATTTATTTGTATATTTATTTTTAATTAACTAAAAAAACCCAAAAAATATGAAAAAAATTACTCTATCAATTTTAATGTCTATTGCATTTGTTTCATTAACAAATGCTCAAGTAGATAAATTGTTACCACCTGGAACTGATATCAATCTAAATCCACAGGTTTCTGATATTACAAAACTTAAAAAGGATTTTTTACTCAAACTAAAATTAAATGAAAAAAATCTAAATTTTAACCAACCTGTTTTACCTAAAACTTCACAACTAGAAGCACCATCTTTTCCCAAATCCATCCCTGAAACGAGAGAATTTTCTAAAAATTCTAAAAAGGATATTCCCTCTGTAGCAGAAAGAAAAAAAAGATTTCATAATAAAAGAAGAAATAGATCAACTGAAATTAGTAAATCTAACTCAAATGTTTCAAACTATAAGATATTAAATAATTCTACTGATGCTTTAACTAATTTATATCCTTATGACTTAATTTATAGAAATGATTTAATCAAACTTAAAGAAGTTGCGGTCATAGGTAGTTATATTGATAAATATACTTATTATGAAGATGGTACAATTGAACAAGAATTATATTATAATTATGATTCTGCTGCAGGTACCTATCTACTTATAGAAAGCGTATATTATTCAAATCTTTATGATTCTAACGGAAATTTAATAGAGAGAGCTTTTTACGATTATAATTTAGTGACAGGCTCATATGAAGGTCAAAGTTTCCAAGTATTTGATTATTTTGATAATTTTATTGATGAAGTCTATACTTATGATTGGGATGGAAATGGCCAAACTCGAAATTCAATCTTTGTCGATACAACAGGAACTTACATAGAAAATATTATTAATTATAATATAAATTCAACTGGAGATGCTTGGGAATATTATGATTTGCAAACATTCTTATATAATGATAGCATGTTATTACAAGAAGCACAAAATGATATTTGGTCACAAGACGATGGTGATTTTTCTATTCCTAATGATGTAAATTATTATGTGTATAACGCTGACAATTCCCTCATTCTTGAGGTTTATTATACTTATGATTCTGAAGGAAATTTAACACCTACTTGGCGTGAAGATTTCTTTTATCACGAAGGTTATTTTCAAGAAAAAATTCTTTATCAACGTTTACAGTTAGATGATTGGGATGGATCAACGTGGGCCAATGATTATTTAACATCTCTACCAGATTTAAGTCGCGGTTATGGAGAAATTTTTGTAGAAGGAAAGGAATATGATTGGAATCCTGCTGGTGTATGGGTTGCTCAAGATGATACCTACTTTATTTATTCTTACACACCACCAGCAACAATTACACCCAATTATACTGAAACATTTGATACTTTCCCGCCACAAGCATGGGAATTTGCTAGAGGTGATTACGGATCACCAACGGGTGTCTTAACAAAATTTGGAGAAGCTAATTTTGGAAATGATTCTGATTCCCCAAATGGTAATTCAGCTGTCATTAATATTTTTGGTAATCTAGTTGCTGATTATTTCGCTTCTCCAGTATTTGATCTTTCAGGGGGTACTTATTTCTTAAACTATGATGTAGCATTAACTGAATGGGCAACAACTAATCCTTCTACTTTAGGAGCTGATGATTATGTAGCTGTGCTTGTTACACAAGACAGAGGTGTTTCATGGACAGAGCTATATAGATGGGATGCAAATACTGAAATAAGTAATGATGGGCAATCTGCAACAGAAATTAGTATGACTGGTTATGGTGCTGAGGTTCAATTTGCTTTTTATGCAAATTCAGGAGATAATGATGATGAAGATAATGATTTTTTTATTGATAATTTTCAAATAACTTCCGAAACACTAAGCACATCAACCAATACTTTAGAAGGATTTACAATATACCCAACAATTGTAAAAGAAGAATTAAACTTTAGATCTCAAAACAAAGTTGAAGCTGTAACAGTATTTAATTTATTAGGTCAAAAAGTATTTTTTGGAGCACCAAATACAAATAATTCATCTATTAACTTGTCTAAATTAAGGCCAGGAATATATGTAGTAAAAGTAAGTAGTGAAGGAAAAATAGGATCTTATAAGATTATAAAAGAATAACTTTTTAAAGTATCATGTTATAAACGCAAACCGAGAGGTTTGCGTTTTTTTGTTACGTTTTTTTGATTAAAAATTTATACAAAGAAAAGACAAACTAACCCAAATTATTTAAGAGGGTGTCAAATTAGAATTAAACCCTCAACGGTCTATGGTAAACCCATTTAACCGATTATCAATTAGTGGTGAGGATATTCAATATATGACCCGAGGAGAAGTTTCTAAGTTATTAAATGTAACGGTTCAAACGTTGATAATTGGAGAAGGGAAGGTGTCTTAAATCCCTTAAAAATTGGAGGTGGGGTGTTGTATCGAAAAGAAGATGTGTATAGCGCATGGTATCAGGTTTTCTACTATGATTATCAGTCCAGCACCAATAAGGATCTCCCAGACGGTAGCGTGCGCGCAGTTCGAGTTTTTTAATTTTTTTATACATTCCGAGCAATCTCTCGATCAATTCTAAAAAACAAAAAATCCGAACAATATGTTCGGATTTTTTTGTGGTACCTCCAGGAATCGAACCAGGGACACAAGGATTTTCAGTCCTTTGCTCTACCAACTGAGCTAAGGTACCTTTGTACTTAGCGGTCGCAAATATAAAGCGAGTTTTTCACAACTACCAAATAAAAATAGAAAAATCTATTGTATTTTTGACAACCATTATTAAATTAAGAATGAATCTAGTCATAGACATTGGAAATTCAAAAGTTAAAGTAGCTGTATTTGAAATAGATACAATGATTTTGTCTATTGTTTGCGAAGAGAATAGTTTTTTAGATGAGCTAAAAAAAATCTCCAATAAATATCAAATAGTTCAATCTATAGTGTCTTCAGTTAAAGATATTGAAGAAGTGTATTTTGAAGAACTTCAAAAACTACCCTCTTTACTACTATTGAACTCAGATACACCACTTCCATTTAAAAATCTATATAGTTCACCTTCTACATTAGGAAACGATAGAATTGCATTAGCTGCGGCTGCAGTATCTAACTATCCACAAAAAAATTCTTTAATAATTGATGCCGGAACATGTATAACCTTTGATTTTATAAACTCTAGTAATGAGTATATGGGTGGTGCAATATCACCAGGTATAGAAATGCGCTACAAAGCATTACACCAACATACTTCTAAACTGCCGTTATTGTCTAAAAACGAAGTATATAAACGTACTGGTTTTTCAACTACAGAATCTATTCATTCGGGCGTTATTAATGGAGCTATTTGTGAAATAGAGGGTGTAATAGCTCAATATAAGAAAGATTTTAATGATTTAACAGTTGTTTTAACAGGAGGAGATACAAAATTCTTGTCCAAACAATTAAAAAATAGCATCTTTGCGAATCAAAATTTCCTCCTACAAGGATTAAATAAAATATTGACATTTAATAATCAATAATGATTAAAAAAATCATATTCTTTTTAGCGGTTATAATAACAACTCAATCTTTTTCTCAAAGGTCTACATCTTCACCATACTCTTACTTTGGAGTTGGAGAGGAGTTTGGTACCAGAACTGTAGAACAAATTAGTATGGGAAGTATTGGAGCAGCCTACAGCAATAATCGATATTTAAATTTTGTAAATCCAGCTTCTTTATCCGAATTAAGATTTGCTACCTATGTTTTTGGTGTCCTAAATAATAGTTTAACTATAAAAGATGCAACTACAGAGCAATCTTCAAATTCAACAAATTTAAGTTACTTCAGTTTTGCATTTCCTGTTACAAAAAAAATGGGAGTTGTCTTTGGGATGCAGCCAACCTCATCTGTTGGGTATTCATTAATTAATACCGTTACAAATGATGATGGAGATGCCATTGATATTACACAGTTTTCTGGATCAGGAGACGTTAATAGAGTTTATGGAGGTTTTGGTCTAAAGCTTTTTAAGGGCTTTTCATTTGGTCTAGAAATAGATTTCTTATTTGGTAATATCCAGAATAATGTTTTAAATATTAGAGAAGGCATTACTTTAGCAACAAAAAATATTGAAGATTCAAATGTAAGAGGTGCATCAGTAAAACTAGGAGCTCAATACAAAACTACCATTACTAAAGATTTAAATCTTCATATGGGAGCCTCTTTCAAATTAAGTAACAATTTAAAGTCTAGAGGTACAGAAAACTTATACTCTCTTTCAATTGGTGCTTCAGGCTTTGAACAACCAAGGGATACTATATTTTCAGGTCCTTTAAATGCAAATCTTAAAAGACCAACTGAAACCATTTTTGGATTAGGTTTGGGTAAAACTAATAAGTGGTACGCTGCTGTAAATTATAAAATGCAAGATGCACTTATAGCCACTGGTTATTTTGATAACAGTGCGCAAAGTTTCCAGTATGGAGAATCTAACAGAATCTCAGCTGGTGGATATTTTATTCCTAAAATTAACTCAATTACTAGCTATTGGCAAAGAGTTACTTATAGAGGTGGAGTAAAGTTCGAAAAACTAGGCCTTTTAGTAAACGGAACTCCAGGGTCTAATACTTTTACCAGTATTGATGACTTTGGCATATCTTTTGGATTAGGGTTACCTCTAGGCAATAGATTATCCAATGTAAATGTTGGTTTTGAATACGGAAAAAAAGGAACAACATCAAATGGATTGTTAGAAGAAAACTATTTCAATTTTAGACTTAGTCTATCTTTAAACGATATTTGGTTCAAAAAACGAAAAATTGATTAACAAATAATTACAAAAAATGAAGAAACGAATTATTTTATTAGCTAACCTATTTCTTTTTTTAGGGTTACAGGTTGTAAATGCACAGGCTACTCAACAAGAGTGTACAATAAAATACAATCTTTTTAAGGGAGATTATCAGTCAAAGAAATATGATGACGCTTTTCCAAATTGGATGTATTTAATGGATAATTGTCAAAAATTATCAATTAATATATATAAGTTAGGAGATAAATTAGCTCAAGTTCGATTTAAAGATGCAGCCGATAAAACAGAAGCTGCAGCTCTTGTAAAACGAGTATACCAACAAAGATTAGAAAATTTTCCTACCAAAGATCCAGCTAAAGTACACAGTGATTATGCAACGTTTTTAGTAAAAAATAAATTAGCTTCTGATGATGAAGTGTTTGAAATTTTAGAACTAGCATATAGCATAGATCCTAACAGAATGAGTGTAAAAAATATTTACAGATATTTTCAGGGAATTACTGATGCTAACAAAGATACCAATCCACAAAAAGTATTTGACACGTATGATGATGTGTTAGAGTCTGTTGGTGAAAAACTTGTAGATTATGCTAAAAAACTTAAAGTTTTAAATGATAAAGTTGAAGCTGGTCAAGAATTAGACAAAAAAGAAAAAAGAAATTTAAGAGCCTACACTATTAATTCAAAAGCTCTTGGACAAGTAGAATCTGGATTAGATCAAATTATTATAGTACTTTCCACATGCGATCGATTAATCCCATTATATGAAAGAGATTTTGAGGTAAATAAAACAAATGCAAAATGGTTAAAGAGAGCTGTGTCTAGAATGTTCAATAAAGAATGTACTGATGATCCTCTTTTTGAAAAACTAGCCATTGCATATGCTGAAGCTTCTCCTTCTGCAGATGCTTATTCTTTTGTTGCTGGTGTATTAGCTAAAAAAGGTGATGCTTCAGGAGCAGAGCAAATGAGAATGAAGGCATTTGATTTAGAAACAGATACTTTCAAAAAAGCAAATTTTAAACTAAAATTTGCTCAATCTGCAAAGAAAAGAGGTCAAAAATCAAAAGCTAGACAATTGGCAAGAGAAGCAATTTCTTTAAATCCAAACATGGGAAGAGCTTACTTATTTATTGCAAGTTTGTACGCATCGTCAGTAAATAGTTGTGGAACTAATGAATTTGAAAAAAGGATGACCTATGTTGCTGCACACAATAAAGCAGTAAGAGCAAGCAGAGTAGATCCAAGTATGAGTTCTGTAGCAAGAAAATTTATTAGAAATTACAAAGCTAATTTTCCTTCTAAAAAAGTTATTTTTACTGAAGGTGTAAAAGAAGGAGATACTTTCAAAGTAAAGTGTTGGATTAATGAATCTGTAAAGATTACTTCTAGTGGAAGATAACAAATGAATATAATCGTTAAAATAATTAGAAAAAGCATTGCCTTACCAATTAGTATGGCAATGCTTTTTTCTTGTACTAACGATTCTAAAAAAGTAAGAGATTTTTTAGCTGAAAAAAACCTACCTATTGCAATAGCTAAAGATGCATATCACGTCTACAAGGATTCTGGGAGAATAACTTCTAAGCTAACAACATCTCTAATGAATGATTTTAGCAACAGAAAAATCCACCCTTATAATGAATTTCCACAGGGAGTAAAAATTATAAATTTTGAAAAAAACGGATTAGATTCCACCACTGTCATTGGAGATTATGCCCTAACTTATTCAAAAACCTCCATATCTGAGTTAAAAGGAAATGTAGTTGTGATAAATCATACAGATTCCTCTAGATTAGAAACAGATCAATTATTTTGGGATCAGAAAAATAAATATTTTTTTACTGAAAGAAGTTTTGTGTTAACAAAAATGAATGATACTGTCATAGGTGTTGGTTTTGAATCTAAGGAAAATTTAAAAAAGTATGTTGCAAAAAAAACCATAGGTAATTTATTAACTAATGAAAATAAATTATGAATAAATTTTGGAAATTTTTACAGTATGGATACCTAATTATTGCTATCATTTTTTTAATTGAAGCAATATTTGCGTGGAAAGATGATATAAATAAAGCATTATTTATGTTAGGTTTTTCTATCTTTATCTTATTAATATTCTTCTTTAAAAGAAAATTTAGAAAAAAAATTGAGAAGAAAAATAAACTTTAAATGAAGATTGATATCGTCATCATTCTTATTTCTATTATATCTTCTGCTTTTTTCTCTGGAATGGAAATTGCATTTGTATCAGCCAACAAACTTCATATTGAACTTGAAAAAAAGCGAAAAGGATTTTTACCTGATGTATTAGGTAAATTAACCAGTAATTCTTCAAAATTTATTACAACAATGTTAGTTGGTAACAACATAGCATTAGTTATTTATAGTTACTTTATGGGTAAGGTAATTGTTGGGTACTTGGGGATAAGTAGTATTCTAATACAAACGCTAATTTCTACAATTTTAATCCTCATTACAGCAGAGTTTCTTCCAAAAGCAATTTTTAGAGTATATGCTAACGAGACATTAAAAATTTTTGCTTTACCGGCGTATGTCTTTTATCTCCTGTTATACGTTGTCTCTTTTTTTATCAATAGAATTTCAGATTTCTTTCTAAAACTTCTTTTTAGAACCGACAAAGATAATCAGCAAACAGAATTTAGTAAAGAAGAATTAGGAGATTATATTTCCGAACAAATAGAAAATGGTAATGGTAATGAAGAGGAAATAGATTCTGAAATACAAATTTTTCAGAATGCCTTAGAGTTTCAAAAAGTTAAAGCCAGAGAGATTATGGTTCCAAGAACTGAGATTTTAGCGATTGAAATTCATGAACCAGTGTCAAAGCTTAGTGATAGTTTTATAGATAGTGGGTATTCTAAAATTTTGGTGTATAAGACCTCATTAGACGATATTATTGGTCATGTAAATGCTTTTGAATTGTTTAAAAAACCAAAGACTATAAAATCAATTTTACTACCTGTAGAAATTGTTCCAGAGTCTATGATGATAAGTGATGTTTTAAATAGTTTGATGAAGAAAAGAAAAAGTATAGCTGTGGTTGTTGATGAATACGGAGGTACATCCGGAATGATTACAGTAGAAGATGTTGTAGAGGAACTCTTTGGTGAAATTGAGGATGAACATGATGTACAAGAGTTAACAGATGAGAAAATTAGTGATTCAAAGTTTAAGTTATCGGCTAGATTAGAGATAGATTACTTAAATGAAGAGTATAACTTATCTATACCTAAAGAAGAAGCTTATGAAACTTTGGGAGGTTATATCATAGATCATACAGAAAATATTCCTGAAAAGGGTGAGGTATTAAATATGTTAAACTTTAAAATTACAATACTAAAAGTTAGTTCTTCTAAAATAGAAGAAATTCAACTTGAAATAGTAGATAGAGAATAGAATTAAAACATCGTTTTACTTTTTATTTTTAAATTAAATACTGATACTTCTGGTTGCTTATTTACTCGGCAAATTGTATATTCGCCCATTCAAATTAAATTATTGATTTTATGGCAATTTTATCAAAAATAAGAGATCGTTCAATTGCATTAATAGCTGTTATTGGTTTAGCTTTATTTGCGTTTGTGTTGGATCCATCCACATTAACTGAATTCTTTGATTCTTCAAAAATAAATGAAGTAGGTGAAGTAGATGGAGAAACTATCTCCAGACAAGAATATGCCGAGGCATTGGATACCTATAAAACAAGAAGTAATAATAATATTTCTAACATGCAGGCTGCAAGAACAGTTTGGGAAAGTATTTTAAAAGACAAAATATACTCTAGTCAACTTGAGAGTGCTGGTGTTACTGTAGGAGAAACAGATGTGTTAAATACCATTATAAACTCACCTTCAATTCAGCAAAACCCTCAATTTTTAAATGAAGCAGGGTTATTTGATAAAGATAGTTTTCTGCAATTTTTGAAAGATACTAAAGAAAGTGAGGACCAAAATCTTTGGTCTGCTTGGAGTAATTATTTTACTGAGGTAGGTTCTAACTTAAAAAGAGACACCTACAATAATTTGATAAAAGCTGGTCTAGGAGCTTCACTTAAGGAAGGAGAATTAGCTTACCAAGAAGACAATGCCTTGCTTAGTGCAGATGTTGTATACATTCCTTTTTCAAGTATACCAGACAGTTTAGTTTCTGTAACAAATAGTGAAGTAGAATCTTACATAAACGACAATCCTTCTGCCTATAAAGTTGAGGCTTCTAGAGATTTAGCTTATGTTCAGTTTGATATTTCTCCAACTGATGAGGATAAAGAAGATATTAGAAATAATGTAGCATCTTATTTAGAGGATAGAGAAGATGTTAATAAAGCTACAGCACAAAAAATAACGATTTTAGGACTAAAAAATACTTCTGATTATAATTTATTTTTCGAAGAAAATAGTTCAGATATTCCTAGTCAAGAGGCTTTTCTGATGAAAAATGACTTGCCAAAAGCCGTTGCTGATCAGATTTTAAAAGGAAAAGTAGCAAATACTTTTGGACCATATGAAGATAATAACTTCTTTAAGATATCTAAAATTACCGAAGTTTATTCTAGACCAGACTCTGTGAAAGCAAGTGGTATTTTTGTACCTTATATTGGTTCTCAAGGAGCTACAGCTGCTACTACAAAAACAGAAGAACAAGCTAAGGCATCTATAGACAGTATCTATAAACTAGTTCGTAGAAGTAAAAAGAAATTTGCTCAGATAGCAAGTGAAATTAATACTGATGTAAGTAAAGACAAAGGTGGAGACATAGGCTGGAGTTCACACGGTAATTCTTATAATTCATCTAGATTTGATTCAAATTTAGCAGACTTTTTGTTCAATAATAAAACAGGAAAAGTGGGTGTTGTTAAATCACAGTTTGGATATCATGTGTTGAGAATCGATGAACGTAGGAATATACAAAAAGGGGTAAAGCTAGTCTCTTTTGGTAAAGAAATTATACCTTCACAAGAGACTGAAAATACTGCTTTCCAAAATGCTGAAAAATTTGCATTAGAAATATCAGCTAAAGGGAATAACTATTATGATGTAGTTAAAGAGATGTCTTATCAAACAAGACCAGCTGTAGGCTTAAAAATTATGGATGAAAGAGTACCTGGTTTATTAGATACACAAAGGCAAATTATTACTTGGGCTTTTGGAAGTGACACCAAAGTTGGTTCCATTCAAAGATTTGATATTAACAATGGTTATGTTGTAGCTTTTCTTACTAATAAAACAAAAAAAGGCTTAGTAAAATTGTCTAAGGCTGTAAATACAGTAAAACCAATTTTATTAAAACAGAAAAAAGCAACTTTAATAGAAGCTAAAATGAATGGGGCATCTTTAAATGATATAGCTACTTCAAATAATGTATCTATAACAAAAATTGATAATACTTCCATGAAATCTCCCTCAATTACAGGTGTTGGTTCTGAACCAAAAATTGTTGGAGCTATGTATTATGCTAAAGAAAACAAATTGTATAACAGAGTAGTTGGTAATAAAGGTGTTTTTGCGTTTGTTGTTTCAAAAAAAGAAAATGCAACTGCATTGCCTAACTATGAGTCGTACAGACAGCGTCTAGACTTAGAGGTTAAAAATAAAACAGTTCAAATATTTGATGCTTTAAAGAAAACATCTGATATCCAAGATAACAGAGCCGGTTTTCATGGTGTCCAATAATTAATTTACACATCAACAATAAAAAAGCCGCTAAATATTTAGCGGCTTTTTTATTGTTGAATAAAATGAATATTAACCATTCATAGAAATCAAGAATTCTTCATTATTTTTTGAAAACTTAACTTTTTCATTTATAAATTCCATTGCTTCTATTGGATTCATATCGGCTAAATATTTTCTTAAAACCCACATTCTTTGAACATTTTTAGAGTCAAGTAAAAGATCATCTCTACGCGTACTCGATTTAATAAGGTCTATAGCTGGATAAATTCTTCTATTAGAGATATTTCTATCAAGTTGTAATTCCATATTACCGGTACCTTTAAATTCCTCAAAAATAACTTCATCCATTTTTGAGCCAGTTTCTGTAAGAGCAGTTGCAATAATCGTTAAAGAACCACCATTTTCTATATTTCTAGCTGCACCAAAGAAACGCTTAGGTTTGTGCAAGGCATTTGCATCTATACCACCAGATAATATTTTTCCTGAAGCTGGGGCAACTGTGTTGTAAGCTCTGGCTAAACGAGTTATAGAGTCTAATAAAATTACTACATCATGACCACATTCAACTAATCGTTTAGCTTTCTCTAATACAATATTAGCTACCTTAACGTGTTTATCTGCTGGTTCATCAAAAGTAGATGCTACTACTTCACCACGAACACTTCTTTGCATGTCTGTAACTTCTTCAGGACGTTCATCTATTAATAACACTATTTGATAAACTTCAGGATGATTTGCGGCAATAGCATTGGCAACATCTTTAAGTAGCATAGTCTTACCAGTTTTTGGTTGTGCTACAATCATTCCTCGCTGACCTTTTCCTATTGGTGAAAATAAATCAATAATTCTAGTAGATAAAGAACTCCCTTTTTCAGCTAAATTAAATTTTTGTTCTGGAAATAATGGCGTCAAATGTTCAAAAGAAACTCGGTCTCTAACGATGTTTGGGTTTAAACCATTAATTTTTGAAACCCTAATTAAAGGAAAATATTTTTCACCTTCTTTTGGAGGTCTTACATTCCCTCTTACGGTATCACCAGTTTTTAATCCAAATAATTTAATTTGAGATTGAGATACATAGATATCATCTGGTGATGATAAATAATTATAATCAGAAGATCGAAGGAAGCCATATCCATCCGACATCATTTCTAAAACACCCTCACTTTCAATAATTCCATCGAATTCAAAATCTGGATCTTTGTACTTATTTCCATTAGTTGAATTTCGATGGTTTTGATTTTTTTGGTTTCTATTGTTGTTATGATGAGGTTTTTGTTTTTTATGAACTGGTTTTGTTTTATTATGTGAAGATTTTTCTTCATTTGAAGAGGTATTATCACCTGCACTAGATGTTGAAGACTTTTTATCTGCCCCTTCTATTTTTTGAGCAGGCTCTCTATGTTGTTTTTCTGAAGATTTATCTGTTGAACTATTCAAATCAGGTGTAGATTTTTTATCTAAAACTTCCGAAGTTGATTTTGGTGAAGCTTCAGAGATACTATCTTCAGGAACCACCTTTTTTGCAACTCTTTTTCTTTTTGGTTTGTTTACCCTAGGTTTTTGATTTTCGGATTTTTTTTCTTCTTTGATAGGGGCTGCAGCTTGGATATCTAATATTTGATAAACCAAGTCTAGTTTTTTTAGTTGGCTAGTTTTAGATAAACCAATAGATTTTGCAATTTGTTGAAGCTCAGCAAGAGTTTTTGCTTTTAGTTCTGATATTTCGAACATAAATATTAAGTTATATTATAATTCTTAGTAAGTATAAGAATTTGTTATTAAGTGTTTTTGATTTTATGAGTGTTGTATAAAGTACTATACAATAAGTAGAGTGGTTAACGAGACAAATATATACAATTATTTTATATGTTTATGTTTCTTTATAAAAAATAAAATGATAGTTTTGTGTAACGTTCAAGATAAATGATACAAAGAATACAATCAATTTACTTACTGTTAGTTATTTTCCTTTCAATAGGGGCTACCTTTTTTTTAAAACTATGGGTAGAAGCAGACAATGAGGTATTTGCATTTGACTTATTTTCAAATGAGTCTATTTTACATAAATTGGTGCCAATTTCTTTTATCATATCAGCTTTGTTAGCTTTAATTGCAATTTTTTGTTACAATGATAGACAACAACAATTTGTGCTGGGACGTATTATAATTTTGATCAATCTCTTTTTATTAGGAATATTGATTTATTTGTCTCTAAATATACCTGGAGAAATTTTTTCTGAGAAAGGTATTGGGATGTTCATACCATCTTTTGTTATTTTATTTTCTGTATTGGCAAATAAAGCAATTAGGAAGGATGAAAATCTTGTAAAATCTGTAGATAGATTGCGATAAACCTATTATTTAATTATATTTAATGCGATAAACCAGAGCGTCAGCTCTGGTTTTTTTAATTTAATTTTAAACAAATATTATATTTAACTCCCCATTTATGGGGATAAGAAAATTTCATTATTAATAAGGATTGCGAAATACTAAATCATCAATTAAATTTGTAAAACATTATGGAAGAAAAAATAAAAGTTCATCTAGCTGATGATCATAAAATACTAATTGAAGGTATCATAGCTGTTATCAATACAGAAAAAAACATTTTAGTTGAAGGATATTCACTCACTGGAAAAGAGGTGACAGAATGGGCTCAAAATAGTAGTGCTGATATTTTAATATTAGATATTAATATGCCAGAACTAGATGGAATAGAAGTATTGAAGTTCTTTAAGAAAAAAGGTATAAAAATAAAAACAATCATTCTTTCTAGTTATGATGATGTGAAGTTAGTTGAAGAAATGTTAGCTTTAGGTGCAAATGGATATATTTCTAAAGATAGTGCAGGCGAACATATTATAGATGCCATTAAAGCAGTTCATTCAGGCGAACAATTTTTCAGTAATTCTATAAAAGATGAATTGCTTAAAATTTTTACAGGAAAAAAAGTGGATCCTAAAAAAAGACCTGAGAGTACCATATCTAACATGTTGACTGCTAGAGAAATTGAAGTTTTAAAATTAATATCTAAGGAGCATAGTTCCCCTGAAATAGCAGAAATATTAAATATTAGTCAGAGTACAGTAGATACTTACAGGAAAAACTTACTAAAGAAAACAAACGTAAAAAATTCAGTTGGATTAGCAATGTATGCTGTAAAAAATAAAATAGTATAGCTTATAAAGTAATTAGATACTCATATATTTATTTGACAGTGTGATTAATTTTTTAGTATATATAAAAAAAAATAGTAATTTTAATAAAAATGTATACCCTTGAATTTGTTTTCCATATATAAGAGTGTCCAAAAGT
>JADFAM010000093.1 GCA_015665265.1 Flavobacterium sp. | reverse complement strand
AACAGAGTATTTTTACAAATACGTATTCTTTAGCTTCTATCGAATTTAGATACCTTACTTCAACTACTGCTTACCTGTACTCGATAACTGATGTTGGATACTACAAGAACTCAATAACTGACAAGTTAAATAACGCCTATGGTCTTGGTGGAGGATATCGATTTAAGTTAAACAACAACTTTGTAGACCTAGGCTACGTAATTGGAAATAATTCAAATAATCAGTTAAAACTCAATAAGTCAAAATTAATCATTAAGTGGACCTCTTATTTCTAAGATGAATCATCAATTATGAGGTGTTTCTTCGTATTTGTTAAGTTTTTTTTAACATAAACCATTGTATTTTAAAAAAAAAGCAAGATATTTGGCCTAATTAATTCAAATTATAAAATATGAAGACAAAGTTCAAAGGAGTTTTGACGCTATTATTGGCGTTAGCTGTGCAGGTATCATTTGCGCAAGAAAAAACTGTCTCTGGTACAGTATCGGATAACACTGGTGGCCTACCAGGTGTTAGTGTTATTATTAAAGGTACAAGTACTGGGGCTGAAACTGATTTCGATGGAAAATATTCTATTCGTGCAAAATCAGGTGATGTATTAGTTTTTAATTACCTAGGGTACAAGACTGTCGAGAAAACTGTTGGTTCTGCCAACGTTATCGATGTAACTCTTGAAGAGGGTGGTGAGGTCTTAGATGAAATCATCGTTACAGCTCAAGGTATTAAAAGAGAAAAGAAGGCATTAGGTTATGCCGTAAGTAAAGTTGATTCTGAGCAATTAGAACAACGTTCTGAAGGTGACATTGGTAGATTACTATCAGGTAAAGCCTCAGGGGTAAACATTCAAACACAGAGTGGTGTGTCTGGATCAGGAACAAGTATCTTAATTAGAGGTATGAGTTCATTTAGTGGTTCTAACCAACCATTATTTGTTGTTGATGGTGTTCCTTTTAGTAGTGACACAAATGCTCAAGGTAATTTTGTTGATGGAAACAACGGTTCAAGTCGTTTTTTAGATATTGACCCAAACAACATTGAGAGCGTAAACGTTTTAAAAGGTTTAGCAGCAGCAACTCTTTACGGAACACAAGGACGAAATGGGGTTATTTTAATAACTACCAAGAGTGGTTCTTCTGGACGAAGTGTTCAAAAACAAGAAATTACAGTAAGTTCTTCTGTATTCTTTAACGAGATTGCTTCTATGGCAGACTACCAAAATGATTACGGTGGTGGTTTTGATCAAGCATTCGGATGGTTCTTCAGTAACTGGGGACCTAAGTTTGAAAGAGATGGTCCTGGAGGATGGGGAAGCAGTAGTGCTTTCGATTCAGCAGGTACATTAGAACACCCTTACTCTACAGCTTCAACTGCAACAGGTATTCCTCAAGCTTTTCCAGAATTTGCTGGAGCAAGATATGATTGGAGACCTTATAACTCAGTTGGAGATTTCTTTAGAACAGGTGTTGTAAGAAGTAATAACATCAATATTAAATCTTCTTCAGAAGATGGAAAAATCAACTATAACATTAACTATGGTAGTTTAGATGATGAAGGTTTTACTCCAGGCAACTCTGTAGGTAGAAATACCTTAAGTATTGGTGGTAATGCAAAATTATCTAATAAGTTTACTGTTAGTGGTACAATGAACTACGCAAGAACTAACTTTAAGTCACCTCCAGTAGCGGCAAGTTACGGAAGTAACGTAGGTGGTTCTAATGCATCTATCTTTGGAAACTTATTCTACACTCCTAGAAGTGTTGATTTAATGGGTCTTCCATTTGAGAATCCAATCGATGGAAGTTCTACATACTACAGACAAAACAACAGTATTCAACACCCATTATGGACTGTAAAAAATGCAGGAAATACTCAGCTTACAAATAGAGTATTTGGTAATGCAAATCTTTCATATGCTTTAAATGACAACATTAACTTAATGTATACATTTGGTTTTGACACTTACAGTGAAAATAACTCTAACTTTTCTAACAAAGGAGGAAAAACTGGTAGTGTAGCTAACCAATCTGGTGTTTATGAAACATGGAATAACACCAACACTATTAACAACCACAAATTTACTGTTTCAGGAAGTTATGATCTTTCAGAAGATTTTGACTTAAACTTTACAGTTGGTTTTGATAGTAGAAGTGATATTTTTGACAGAAGTGGTGTTTCTAGTACTGGACAACAAGTATTTGGAGTGTTAAGACATTTTAACTTTGCGGTACAGGATGAAATTCAAGCTTTTCAAAGAAGAAATATTGTTGGAGCATATGGACAAGCTGACCTTGGATATAAGCAAACTGCTTTCTTAACGTTGGCTAGTCGTACAGACTGGGTTTCTAACTTATCATCAGAAAATAGATCAGTTTCATACCCATCTGCAAGTATTTCTTTCCTTCCAGGTAAGGCATTCGAATTCATACAAGAAAGTGAATTTATAAACTTCTTGAAATTAAGAGCAGGTTATGGATCTTCAGCAAGTTTTGCTACTGGATATCCAGTTTCTACAACTTTGAGTTTAAATACTCAAGCATTCAATACGGATGAAGGTGTAGATATTGTTACAAATTCAACTAGTAGCTTTTTAGGAAACCCAGATTTAAAACCAGAAACTATTAATGAGATAGAATTTGGTTTAGAAGGTAGTTTCTTAGATAATCGTGTAACTGTAGACTTTTCTGTCTACAAGAGAATTACTAATGATTTAAGAGTTAACAGACCTCTTGATCCATCGACTGGTTATGATAATACCCTAACAAATGTTGGGGAGATTCAAAATGATGGTATGGAATTAGATTTAGGAATTGACTTGATCAGAAATGAAGGAAATGGTTTTAACTGGTCTACGAACTTCAACTATTCAAGTAGTGAGGCAATTGTAACAGACTTAGGTTTAGATACTGATATTGTTGTATTTGCTGGTTTTAGTAACAGAGGTAATGCAGCTATTGTTGGAGAATCTTTAGGAACCATGATTGGTTCTGCAATTGATAGAGATGACAATGGAAACTTTAAAGTAAATGGATCAGGTAGTTATGTTATAAAAAATGGAAATAACATCATTGGAGATGCAAATCCTGATTTCCTTTTAAATATGTCTAATCAAATTTCTTACAAGAACTTTAACTTAGGATTCTTATTTAACTGGACTCAAGGAGGAGACATGTATTCTCAAACTATCCAAACATTATTGGGTAGAGGGGTTGTAAACCAAGCAGGAATTGATAGAGCTAACTCTTTCATTCTTCCAGGTGTTAATCCAGCAGGAGAAACGAATACTACGCAGATTAATAACTCTACATACTATTTCTCTAACGTATTATACGGACCAGATGAAATGGGAGTTTATGACGCAACTGTATTTAGATTACAAGAACTTTCTTTAGGGTACTCTCTTCCTAACAATATGTTAGAAAAGACTCCTTTTGGATCACTAAGTGTTACTTTTTCAGCTAACAACTTATGGTTTCACACACCAAATATGCCAGAAAATACAAACTTTGATCCTAACGTAGCAGGATTAGGTGTTGGTAATGGTAGAGGTTTTGAATATTTAAACGGACCTAGTTCAAGAAGATATGGACTTTCTGTAAAAGCTTCTTTCTAAAAAATAAATAATTTATATTATGAGAAAAATAAACAATTTAATAAAAATGTTGGTCTTATGCGGGGGATTATTCTTTGCCTCGTGTGAAACAACAGAGCTGGATTTGACTGTAAATCCAAATGCTCTTTCACCAGCTCAAGCTGATCCAGATTTCTATCTGAATGCAATTCAAATAAGCTTTGCATACTTAACTGAAAATAATGGACGTACTGCTGGTCAATTAGCCAGAGTAGATTACATGAGTGGTAGAGATTATCAAAATGCATACTCACCAGCTGGTTTTGACGGACGATGGAGTTCTGCTTATCAAACAATCATGTTAGATATTGTAGAATTGAATAAAATCGCAGATGAAACTGGATTAACTCACCATAAAGGAATGGGACAAGTAATGCAAGCTCATATCTTGATGACTTTAGTTGATTTCTTTGGCGATATTCCTTACACGGAAGCATTTCAAGGTGCAGGTAATTTAAACCCTGTTGCAGATTCTGGAGCTAGTGTTTATGCTGTAGCTATCGGCTTATTAGATAGTGCAATCGCTAACTTTAATGGTGATGCTCTAGGTGAACCTGCTTTAGATATGTACTATGGTGGAGATTGGGCTGCTTGGACTAAAGCTGCTAACACCATGAAAATGAAAGCATATATGACTACTAGATTAGTAGACGGAAGTGCTGTAGCTAAATTCAATGCAATTGTTGCTTCAGGGAACTATATTTCATCTAATGCAGATGACATGCAATTCCAATGGGGAACTAATGCTGTTCAACCAGATTCACGTCACCCAAGATATAGAGCTAGTTACACTTCTACAGGAGGTGGTAGATATATGTCTAACTCTTTAATGGATTACATGAGAGGTGGTTTTGATGGAGGTTATGATATTGGTGGTGGAGTTTTTACAGCTGATCCAAGAATCATGTTCTACTTCCACAGACAAACCAATCCAACTCCTGGTATTGATGGAGCAACTCCAGATGAGGAAGTATTAGAATGTGGTTTACAAAACCCACCTGCTCACTACGCTGGTTACATTTTCTGTGGAAACCCACAAGGATGGTGGGGTAGAGACCACGGAAATGACAATGGTATTCCACCAGATGGATTCTTAAGAACTTTAGCTGGAGTATATCCTGCTGGAGGAAAGTTAGATGACTGGTCTTACGGTGGTCAACAAGATGGAGACGGATTTGGAGGTAATGGAATTACACCAATAATGTTAGCTTCTTGGACAGACTTTATGATAGCTGAACTTGAATTAGTTGGTGGTAATGAGCCTGCTTCTAAAGCTGCTATGTTCAGAGGTATAGAAAAATCAATGAATAAAGTTATTTCATTCAAAACTCCTACAGATAGATTTACTGGTATTATGGATTTCTACTTTGGAGGTTTAACTGCTGTAATTAACGGATTCTATGATAGAATTGATGAAGAATGGGACGATGCTACTGACAAAATGAATGTTTTAGGAATGCAGTACTTTGTTGCACAATACGGAAACGGATTAGATGCATACAATTTTTATAGAAGAACAGGTTATCCAACAACGTTACAACCTAACATTGAGCCTAATCCAGGTGGATTTATCCGTTCATTCTTTTACCCAGCAAACCATGCTAACACAAATCAAAATATCAGCCAAAAGGATGGTGTAACTGATCAAGTGTTTTGGGATACTAACCCAGGATCTCCTGGATTCCCAGTTGCTAATTAATAATTTAAAATAATAAAAGATGAAAAAACAATTAAATAAAATAGTATTATTATTACTTTCTGTTATTGTAATTAGCAGTTGTGAAAGTGATGATAAAGCTATTGATCAAGTCTTTGACGGTGTTAGTTATGGCGCTGTTCTAAGAAAGTTAGAAATAACTTCTGGTAGTTACAATCTTTCAGACTTAAACTCTGCTTTTTCAATTATAGTTGAAGAACAAGACGAAGAGTATGGAGCTTTATTATCTGAAGTTGATGTATATGTTTCAGGTGGTCAAGCATCTGGTGAAGCTATGGTGTCTACTATACCTGCGAGTGCTTTTACTATCGGAGACAAAGGATTACCGGTTACTGAAATATCTGTTACTTTAGGTGAAGCACTAACTGCTTTAGGTCTAGGTAGCAATTATGGTGTAGGTGATGTATTTGGAATCCGTTTATCACTAAAATTAACTGATGGTAGAGAATTCTCTGCATCTTCAGCGAGTGGAAGTTTACAAGGATCTTACTTCGCTTCTCCATTTTTCTACACATCTGCTATCTTGTGTACTCCTAAACCAGGAGACTATGTAGTTGATATGCAAGATTCTTACGGAGATGGATGGCAAGGTGACGGTATCAAAGTAACATTTGACGGTGGACCGAGAGATGGTGAAGAAGTATACATTGATATGTTGAGTTCTTATTCAGGAGGGCCAGCTTGTTGTGGATGGACAGATTCTACAGACACCTTAACTGTTCCTGATGGAACTGAAGGGTTTGCTTGGGAATATACAGGAGATTCTTACCCAGGTGAGGTTTCTTTCCAGATTTACGCTCCAGATGGTACGTTATTATTATCGGCAGCGAATCCAGCACCAGGATCTTTAACAATCTTGAATTGTTTATAAAATAGAATTTTAGTATTACAAGATTCTAATTAAATCTAAAACCTTCCAAATTAATTTTTGGAAGGTTTTTTTGTACTATAAAAATTAAAAAAACTTCAACATATAAAAACAACATTTATTTATAATACATTTGCATAATGACTGAAAAAACCACAATATTTGGGATAAGAGCAATTATAGAAGCAATTGACAGTGGATCTACCATAAATAAAGTATACCTTCAAAAAGGGTTACGGGGAAATTTATTCTTTGAACTAGAAACCCTCATCAAAAAAGAAAGAATAACTACTAGTTTTGTTCCAATAGAAAAACTAAATAGACTTTCTAAGAATAATAACCATCAGGGAGCAGTTGCTCAAATATCTCCAGTAGAGTTCGCAGATTTAGAAAATTTAATAGAAACTAGTTTTGAAAAAACTACCACTCCTCTATTTTTGATCTTAGATCAAATATCTGATGTTAGGAATTTTGGCGCCATCATTAGAACTGCAGAATGCACTGGTGTAAATGGTATTATCATTCAACAAAGCGGTAGTGCTCCAATAAACGCAGAAACCATTAAAACTTCTGTGGGTGCAGCTTTTAGAATCCCAATCTGTAGAGTTAGCCATATAAAAGATGCCATATATACATTGCAAGGATCTGAGGTTAAAACAGTTGCGGCAACCGAAAAAACTGAAGACCTTATTTACAAAGTAGATTTTAAACAACCTATAGCAATAGTCATGGGATCTGAACACAGAGGGGTAAATCCATCTGTATTAAAAATTGTAGATTTTAAAGCAAAACTTCCTTTGTTGGGTTCTATAGATTCTTTGAACGTTTCTGTTGCTTGTGGTGCATTTCTTTATGAAACCATACGTCAAAGAATATCTTAACTAAAAAATTGATCTAATTTGTATCTTCAACTTGAGGCTCCTCATCATCTCTTGAAGGGGTGAGATTTCCATTTTCATCAAATAACAAATCAAATTCAGTCTCTGAAAATTGATACTGTTCTTTTACAATTCCTTTTTTTCTAAATAAAATTGAAAATAAAAGACCCATCAAAAAACCAGACAAATGCCCTTCCCATGAAATTCTATCTTCTGTTGGTAAAATAAACCACATCATACTACCATATAAAAAGATAACAACTAAAGACATCGCTATGAGTCTAAAATGTTTTCTAATGATACCACTAAAGAAAATAAAACTAAACAATAAATAAATAACACCACTTGCTCCTATATGGTAAGAATCTCTTGCAAAACTCCAGCACAGTAAACCTGTTAAAATTGTTCCAATAAGTAAAATTTTAAACGCTAATTCCTTGTAGAAATAAAATAAAGAAGCCATCAGGGCAAATAAAGGCACTGAGTTGTTAAAAAGATGAGAAATATCACTATGTATAAAAGGAGATAAGAAAACCCCTCTAAGACCTCTAAAACTTCTTGGAAATATTCCGTATTTATTAAAATTATATCCAAATCTAATTTCTACCCAATAAATGAACCAAATAACACAAATTGTTACTATTGGAACTAATAGTACATTTTTGTGATAAGTAAGAGAAATATCTGTTTGCATATTAAATAGGTATCAAAAATAAATCCATTTACTAAATTAACAACTTCTGTCATAAATCTTTACTATTTTTATAGGTATGAATGAACCTTTGGCAGAAAGAATACGCCCAAAATCGCTAAAAGACTATATAAGTCAACAACATTTAGTTGGTGACAAAGGAATTTTAACCAATTTAATTAAACAGGGAATACTCCCATCATTAATTTTCTGGGGACCCCCAGGAATTGGAAAAACAACACTAGCCAATATTATTGCAAATTCATCCGATAGACCTTTTTTTACCTTAAGCGCAATTAGTTCTGGAGTCAAAGAAGTTAGAGAAATTATTGAAAAGGCAAAAAAAGGGCCTGGTTTATTTACTACAAAAAATCCAATTTTATTTATCGATGAAATTCATCGCTTTAGTAAATCTCAGCAAGATTCTCTTTTAGGAGCCGTAGAAAAAGGATGGGTTACTCTAATTGGAGCTACAACAGAAAATCCAAGCTTCGAGGTAATTCCTGCACTTTTGTCTAGATGTCAAGTATATATCTTAAACTCATTTGATAAAAGTGATCTCATTTTACTATTAAAAAGAGCTCTAAAACAAGATCATATTCTATCTAATAAAAAAATAATCTTAAAAGAAACTGATGCCTTACTTCAAGTTTCTGGTGGAGATGCCAGAAAGCTGTTAAATATTTTTGAATTAGTTGTTGGTAATGAAAATAAAATCACGATTACAAATAAATTAGTACTTGAGAAAATTCAAAAAAATACGATTAGATATGATAAAACCGGAGAGCAGCATTATGACATTATTTCTGCTTTTATAAAATCGATTCGAGGGAGTGACCCTAATGGTGCCGTATATTGGTTAGCTAGGATGATTGAGGGAGGTGAAGATTTAAAATTTATAGCCAGAAGGTTATTAATTACAGCCTCTGAAGATATAGGTAATGCAAACCCTACTGCTTTAATTTTAGCAAATAATACCTTTCAAGCAGTTTCTGTAATAGGGTATCCCGAATCTAGAATCATTTTAAGCCAATGTGCTGTGTATTTGGCAAATTCTCCAAAAAGTAATGCCTCATATTTGGCTATTAATAAAGCCCAAAAAATTGTGAAAGAAACTGGGGATTTATCTGTACCTCTTCATTTAAGGAATGCCCCTACAAAATTAATGAAAGATCTAGATTATGGTAAAAACTACAAATATGCTCATGATTATCAGGGTAATTTTATTTCTGAAGAGTTTTTACCAGATACCATTACAAAAACAAAAATTTACAACCCAGGCAACAATTCAAGGGAAAATAAATTTAGGAAAGAACTAAAAAAAATGTGGGGAGATAAATACGACTATTAAAAATTAATCTTAATTTTTTCTGTGATTAATTTTTGATCCTCATAATATTCAGCTAACCAATAACTTCCTTTGTTTATAAGTGATCCGTTTTTATTCTTTATAATAAACCTGTTTTGGTTACCTGTTTTTAATATAATAAAAATCACTTCGTTTTTTATATTCAATAATTGATAACCAGAACTGGTATCCTGAGCAGTCAAGGAACTATAAATTGAATTATTTATATTCTCAATAATTGAAGAGTTTACAGATGGTTTTATAATTTTTTGCCTAGTTTCTTTAGGTTTAGCTACTATTCCTAAATTACTTTCTTTTTTTATTGATTTAGTGATCTTGACTGAAGAAAAGGAAGTGTATACACTATCTAAGTTTTTAAAAGTTGAAAAAGCATTTCTTATAGATTGCCTATAAGTTTTTTCGTAATCCTTTAATTTACTTTTACCTATTTGTGATGTATGAATAAGATTATCATTACAATCTAATAATTCAATAAAAGTTTTAGTATAAAAAAGATTTGAATCGTCTTTAATATTCACAAACATAGCCTTACACTTGTTAAAATACAATTCTTCAGGCAACTGCTCATTATCGAGATATACTTTAAAACCTTTTTTTTCAAACAAAAACTTTGCAAATGAGCTGGTTCTATATCTATCTACTTGTTTTAAGAAATCAAAAGTACTTTTTACAATAATATATTTAGACGAATTTGAGTTGTTAGATTGACTGAAAATAGATACAGTAAATAAAAATAAGATCGAAAAGTATATTTTTTTCATAATTAGTCCATAATAATATTTAAACCAAAGTTAAGAGAAATATTATTAAGAGTAGACAAACCCTCTTCTCCTGATAAAATTATCTAACACCATAATAAATGAAATACACGAAGCTGCAATGACACTACAGCTAAAAAAAAATAAAAATTAATAGTTGTTAATTGTATGTATAAATTTCATATGAATTTTAAAGATATTCTTTTATTTCTAATAGATGATGTATGGATGTTATTTTATTTGGGATCTTACTATTTTTTTCTGAGTTATAATGTATTGCTTTAATTCCACAATTAATTGCTCCTTGAATATCTGCCTCTAAATTGTCCCCAATCATCATACATTCGTTAGGATTAGCTTTTACCATCTGTAATGCATAGTTAAAAACTTTTGGATTGGGCTTTTTAACACCAACAGATTCTGAGGTGATAACTTTTTCAAAATAATGATAAATATTGGAGTTAATCATTTTTTTGGTTTGAATTTCCTCAAAACCATTTGTGATAATGTGTAATTTGTAATTTTCTTTTAAATAATCTAAGATTTCAAATGTTCCATCAAATAAAAAATTAAAATCAGCTAAATGTGTAATATATTGATCTGCAATTAGGTTTATTAGCTCATCGGATACTTTGAAGTTAATCGCATCAAATGTTTCTTTTAAACGACCATATCTCAATGCTGACTTTGTTACTTTTTCTTCCCTATATAGTTTCCAGTAATTAAAATTTAATGGCTTGTAAATTTCTAAAAATAAATTTAAATCTATTTGTAAGTTATTGATTTTAAAAACTTTTTTAAATGTTAAATCTGAGTTTTTTTCAAAATCCCAAAGGGTATGATCTAAATCAAAAAAGACATGTTGTATTTTCATCTAGTAAATATAATAATCTAGTGGTTAATATGTTTTAACTTATTATATATTTGTTTGATAAGGTGTAACTCTTGAAAAAAAAACTTCATATTTTATTTTTATGTGGATGGTATCCATCTTCTGTACTTCCTCAAAATGGCGACTTCATAATGAGGCATGCACAAAGTGTTCAACTAAAACACAACGTTAGCATATTACATATTATTACCAAAACTGATATTTCTAAAACTGAAATTGAAGTGATAAAAGAAGGGGGGGTATTTATCTATATTGCCTATGTACCACAGAGTTCTAATCCAATCATAAAATTAATTAGATTTTGGAATGCCTATAAAAAGGTGTTAAGGAAAATAGGAAGTTTCGATGTAGTGCATCTCAACAAATTATATCCTTTTGGTCTATTTGCCCTTCATTTAAAAAAGTTTAAATACATCCCTTATATCATATCAGAACACTGGACAGGATATCATTTGAGAGAAAGGAAATCATTGCCCTGGCTAGAACGGGTTTTATCAAAAAAAATAACAAAAAATGCAAGTTCGGTTTGCCCAGTAAGTAAAGATTTAAAAAAATCGATGCTAAAATGTGGATTAAAAGGGAGCTATAAAATAATTCCTAACGTTGTAAACACACATTTTTTTAAACCCTCAAAAAAAACAACTAAAAAATTTACAATTACTCACATCTCAAGTTTACTAGACAAGCATAAAAACATATCAGGAATGTTGCGTGTGGCCAAGCAACTTGAAAACAGTATTGATGCTTTTCAATGGAAATTTATTGGAGGAAAAAAAGATCAATTTAGTGCACTACTAAATGAGTTAAACTTCAAAAAAAATACAATCCATTTCATAGATCAATTAAGTCACGAACAAATTCCGAGACAATTAATTCAATCAGATGTATTTGTACTTTTTAGTAATTATGAGAATTTACCCTGCGTTATTCTAGAGGCTTTTGCCTGTGGAATTCCAGTAATTTCAACAAATGTTGGAGGTATTCAGGAATTTTTTCCGAAGAATTTTGGATTTTTGATTGAACCAAATAATGAAGATCAACTTTTTCAAAAACTAATAGAAATATTCAATAACCCTTTTTCAAGAGGTATAAAAATGCACCAATATGCAAATGATAATTTTAGTTCAGAAATAATTTGTGATTCCTTTTCTAAACTTTACATTAAAGCCATAAAAAAATAAAATTTGACACAAATTAAAGAATATATTAATGGTTTTATAAATAGATCTGGGAGCTATGTTCTTTTTTCCACAATGGCTGCTAGAGTCCTTTCATTTTTAGGTTCTTGGATTGCTCTTCAATTAATAGAAGCCAAAGAATTAGGTGTTATCCTATTTGCATATGGTATTGTTCAGTTTATTATCCCAATTGGTGGTTTTGGATTGCATCAAAGTCTAATTAGATATGGAGCTTTATTAAACTCTGAAGATGAAAAACAACAACTTTTTAGTTATGTACTTAAGAAAGGTATTATTGCATCCATCGTAATCATTTTAGTTTTAGTTGGAATCGGATATTTTATCCCTTTTCAGTTTGATAAAACATATGGGTATTTTTCAATTTTATCACTGAGCATTTTAACTGTTTTTATTCTTGAAATTATCAAAATACAATTTAGGTTACAACACAAAAATCGTTTGTATGCTATCACAGAATTTTGGTATAATATAATTCTTACTGGTTTGATTTTCGGTTTGAGCTACCTATTTCAGGGTATGGGTTATATTATTGCTTTGATTGTTTCACCAGTACTTACGGCATT
Organism: Flavobacterium sp.; assembly: GCA_015665265.1. GTDB lineage: Bacteria > Bacteroidota > Bacteroidia > Flavobacteriales > Flavobacteriaceae > Polaribacter. Next base: position 4,534 of record JADFAM010000093.1, on the reverse strand, counting down.
GTTTTTTATCAAAAAATTAAACATAAAATTTCATATAAAAAATAACCTCAAAATCACAAATCTTTCTTTCTGGAAATATGGTTTTTTTGGTGGATTATCTAGTGTAGTTACCCAACTACTTATACTTATTGATATTATTTTGATTGGTTATTTAATGGATGACCCTGTTGCGGTAACTAACTATCGTTATATTTCCATCATACCTTTTAGTCTTCTATTTTTACCAAGAGTATTTATTACCACAGATTTTGTAACTTTTACCGAAAAAATTCATCAGAAAGATTATATCAATAGATATATTAAGAATTACATGTTGTTTTTTGGAGTTGTAAGTATTTTACTCTTACTTTTTAGCTACTTCTTTGCTGAACAAATTCTTTACATTTTTGGAGTAGAGTATATGGATTATGCCGATAGTTTCTTAATTTTAATAATGGGTATTGTTGGAATCTACATCTTTAGAGGATTGTTTGGAAACCTATTATCTTCTATTGGAAAAATAGAGCTCAATTATTACATCATATCTATTGCTATTGTAATCAATGTCATAAGTAATTATTATTTAATTCCTTTATATGGAATTAAAGGAGCTGCAATTACTTCAGCAATTTTAATGTGGTTTACCGGGATTCTTTCATGGTTAAGCTTCCTTTATTTCTTCAGAAAAAATCGTTATGAATAAGATTCAAAAACTCATAAAAGGTCTTGGTTTATTATTTAAAAACCCACGCTTAATCAATCTGATTATGGATAGTGAATTCCATTGGAAAAAATACTTGAAAAAACATCATAATAACCTGTTACAATTACCAACAGCAGATATTTCACAATTGATTGAAAACTCTTCAGAATTAAATCATTACACATTTTTAGGTGGAGGATCATTACCTACAGATATTGCCTTATTAAAATCATTGTCCAAAAAAATCCCTAATTGCTCATATTTTGAAATTGGCACATGGCGAGGTGAAAGCGTTATCAATGTTTCTGAAACAGCTAAAGAATGCTTTACCCTCAATTTATCTAAAGATGATATTTTGGCCGGGGGACTTCCTGAAAAATATGCAGACCTTCACGGAATTTTATCCAAACAAAGAGATAACATCACTCATCTTTTTGGAAATACATTAAATTATGATTTCAGTGTATTAGGTAAAAAGTTTGATCTTATTTTTATTGATGGAAATCACAAATACGAATTTGTAAAAAATGATACTGAAAAAGTATTTTCTCATTTAGTTCACAAAGACTCTATTGTTGTCTGGCATGATTATGCAGCAAATCCAGAAAAAACTCGTTACGATGTGTTGGCTGGAATTTTAGATGGTTTACCAAAAGAGAAACAAGCGAACTTATATCATGTTTCTAACTCATTATGTGCTATTTATTACCCAAATGGATTAGAGAGTAAATCCATTGATTTCCCAATACTACCCAAAAAATTATTTAAAGTAATAATACAGTCTAAAGAAATTTAGGACGTTTCACCAACATGGGATATGTCTTTTCTTGAGTTCCAAAACTAAAGAAATACTTGGCTATTGTTTGCATAGATGAGCCTCCAAAATTGAATGTTTTATACTTATTTATATAGCGTTGGATAGCTTCGTCTATCAAAAATGTATTTGCTCCATTTTTTCGATTAGAGAAATCTGTTGAAGAACACAAAATAGTAACTGTTTCTTGATGTTTTAGGAAAAATGCAGCAGCAACTAACGTTTCACCCTGATATGCAAGACAAAGTTCTCCATAATCGTCTATCAAGCAAAAATTAATTAAAGTTTCTAAATTTTGATAATCTTGTTGTTTTATTTCAGGTGTTCTCTTTCCAACATTATTTTGAAAGAGTGTGATAAGATCTGACGGGCTTCCGCCCCATTCTATCCTTAACTCAGATTTTTCAGCTCTTTTTAAATCTTTTTTACGATCACTCCTATATGCTTTTTTAATCTTTTCATATCCTACAGTTAACTTTAATTCTTGAAACTGTTTTTCAATAAAATATAAACTATCTGTATCTAATAAATTCTTGAAATTTAGTCGAAGTTCAATAAATCGAAATCTTTTTTGGACAACTGAAATAAAATCAGATTGAGTGAAATCACCTTTAGAAAAAATTCCTAATTGTAATACCCATAATGGCTGGTACACATATTTAATACCATATTTTTTTCGCCAGGGAATTGGCATCACTGCTTCGTAATCATCTAGCACTAACACATCCCAATTGTCACAAACAATATCTAAATACCACGAAAACGCATAGCTATTAGATTGAATTGAGTTTTCGATACAATCATTGTATTTCTCCTCATCTAAATGTTCTCTTTGAATGTATTTAATTAACATGTTTATGAATCATTTTTAACATGGTTTCATAGACTCTTTGCCATCCATTCCATCTCAGGTAACCGCTTAAACTTTCATTATGAAATAGTGTAATAAAAGTTCCTTTAACGGCCATCACTTCCTTTAATAAATCTTTTGTTCTTCCTAAAGACTGTTTTGGTGTAAGACCCATGTAATCATTTAAAGTTGTATCCATCAATGCAAAAGGATGAACAAGCAACGGAGTCTGAATTTCAAAATCTAAGTCAAAAAAGTAGAAAGGAATCGAGGTACTGGCTCTAAATCCAATATGACTAGCATAACCCATCGAAAAATCTTGATTAATTTCTAAATCAATCAAATTTTGATAGGTTTCGGGCAAACTAAAACGTAAAAAATGCTGCCTAGAAAGAGATGTTGGAATATTTGTAATGGATTCTAAACGCTCTTTTTCCTTTTTTAATAAAACACTATTTTTCATTGTATAGTAAGAAGGGTGTAACCCAATTTTTGCATAATCTGCGATGTGTTTTATTAACATTCTAAATTGCCTTTTGGTGGCAGATATATTGGTGTCAAAAGTTGTATAGTCTGCAATAAGAAAGAAAAATATAGTGGTTACGTTGTAGGTTTTACCTAATGATAGTATATGCTCAAAATTATTATAAGGGTCTTTTCTAATTCTTAATAACACCATCAATCTATCCCAAAAACTCTTTAGATGTAATTTAAAAAAATCGTTGATAAAACCTCCAGAGGTTCTTACAAAGCTTTTGTATTTGTAAGCAAAGGCATTATCTACATCTATGGTAGAAATGTAAGAGAACTCTCTATCAGAAAAATGATAGTCTGGAAAACGCTCTATTAAAGCATCTTTTAATTTAAGAGCCCAAATATCTACAACTGGTTTTTCTAAAAAACGAAATTTGTAGGCCAAGCTTTGCTCTGCTGTAAATCGCTCATGTACATCTCTGACATGAGGTAAATATTCTTCATACCTAGAAATAAGATAAAAACTAGCTGCAAAAATATCAAACGGAATACTAGAGCCAGATCCTGCATTAAAAAAACACGGAGTACCATTCCATTGTGAAATATTAATTTCTAAGTCATTTACCCCCTGCTCAAAAAGGATTTCATTACTTCTTATAAAAAATTCTTTCCCTAAAGGAACCTTGGTGTAACTTAGCTTAGGCCCATTATGGGCAACAAAGTCCTCAATTTTTGATGTAAAAGATACTGGGCTTAGAAGAATTCTAGTAAAAATATGCTTAAAAATATACCGTATTCTTGGAGTAATTTTATGCGTGTAAACAAGTATCAAGATTGCAGTACTATTTAAATTTTACCATTATCGGCAAAGCTAAAATAAGACTTTTCAGTAATTATTAGATGATCTAGAAGTTTTATATCTAAACTTATCCCACCTTCTTTAATTTTTTTGGTAAGAGCTTTATCTTGGGGGCTAGGTTCTGTTTTTCCGGATGGATGATTGTGACAAATAATGATTGCCACTGCAGAAATCTCGATGGCTTTTTTAAACAAAAGTCTAACATCTACTAGAGTAGCAGTAATACCTCCTTTACTCAATTGATTTTTTGAAAGTACTTTATTCGCATTATTTAAGTACAAAACCCAAAACTCTTCATGAGGAAGTGAACCTAACAAAGGCTGCATGATATGATAAACATCTTTACTACTAGTAATTTTAGGGTTTATTACAACATTTGCCAACTGTCGCCTTTTTCCTAACTCTAAAGCTGTAATAATTGAAATAGCTTTAGCTAGTCCTATTCCTTTAAATAAAGTTAATTTTTCTGGGGTAAGTTTAGATAATTGATGAATATTATTATCAACAGACATTAATATTCTCTTAGATAAATCTACAGCACTTTCTTGTTTATTTCCTGAGCCAATAAGAATTGCGATGAGCTCTGCAGCGCTTAATGAGGAGGGTCCTTTGGCAATTAGTTTTTCTCTTGGCCTATCGTCTACAGCCCAAGATTTAATGGTCATTTTTTTCATAGAGGGGTTTTTTTTATAAATATACAAAAGTTGGGGGAAAACAATATCAATGATAATTTTAGTAGTCTCAATGCTAAGTTTTATATATTTGTATGATATTTCTTACGATTTATGAAAATTATTATAGCAGGTGCTGGAGACGTTGGGTTTCATTTAGCAAAGTTATTGTCTTACGAATCTC
>JADFAM010000125.1 GCA_015665265.1 Flavobacterium sp. | reverse complement strand
TTCTAGTTTATGTTAATAAACATCTTAACAATTAACCTGAAAAAAAACAGTTTTCTCATAAAAAAAAACTACTTTTAAAAAGTTAATATTTTGCTAATTTTTAACATTAAATTAACATTACAACTCTCAAAATAAATGACTTTTGCAGAGAATTAATAACATTAACATTCTATAATGAAAAACTTTAAGAACTTATTATTTGTAGCTTTATTTTTTATAGCTGCCACGGTAATTGGCCAAACAAAAATTTCTGGTACTATTGTTGACGGATCCAACGAGGGATTACCAGGAGCAAGCGTTGTAATCAAAGGTACAACTAACGGAACAGAAACAGATTTTGATGGAAAATTTATGCTAACTGCTTCAACAGAAAGTGGAACTGTTATAATTTCCTACTTAGGTTTTAAAACCATGGAACTTGCTTTCACTGGTTCTGGCGACTTAGGGAACATCAAATTAAAAGAGGATGGAAATATCCTAGAAGAAGTAGTTTTAAGAGGTATTGTTGATATCGCAAAAGATAGACAAACACCTGTTGCAAAATCTACTATTAAAGCTGCAGAAATTCAAGACAAGTTGGGATCTCAGGAATTTCCTGAACTTCTTAACAATACTCCATCTGTTTACGCTACCAAATCTGGGGGTGGTTTTGGAGATGCAAGAGTAACTATTCGTGGTTTTGCACAAGAAAATATTGCTGTACTTATTAACGGAGTTCCTGTTAATGATATGGAGAACGGTAGAGTATACTGGTCTAACTGGGCAGGTTTATCTGATGTTACAACTGCAATGCAAGTTCAAAGAGGATTGGGTTCTTCTAAGTTAGCTATCTCTTCAGTAGGGGGTACTATAAATATTATCACAAAAACTACAGACTTAAAAGAAGGTGGTTCTATCGTTTCTTCAGTTGGAAATGACGGATACTTTAAAAACCTAGCCTCTTATAATACTGGTAAAAATGAAAATGGCTTTGCTGCTTCATTTTTGATGAGTAGAACAGCTGGAAATGGTTATATAGACGGAACTGAATTTGAAGGATTTAACTATTTTGTCGGTTTAGGTTGGGATAAAGGAGATCACAACTTCCAATTTATGCTAACTGGAGCACCTCAAACGCACAATCAAAGAACAACTAGTTTCTTTAATATGGCAGACATAGGTGACTACTTAAAATATGGAAAGAAATACAATTACAACCATGGTTATTTAAATGGAGAAGAGTTTAACTGGAGAAAAAACTTCTATCACAAACCTATTTCTTCTTTTAACTGGTCTTGGGATATTAATGAAACTTCTTCTTTAACTACTTCTGCTTACGTTTCTTTTGGACGTGGTGGTGGAACAGGAGACATTGGAAGATTAGGAGGAAATTTTGCAAGTTCAAGCAGGTTCAGAAATCCAGATACTGGATTGGTTGAATGGGATGAAATTGTAAGAGCTAACTCTGGTTTAGGAGGAAACTTTAGCAGTGGATATTCTTACACAAACCCAGCTGACCCATCAACAGGTTTACAGATTGTAAATGATGATGAATTAAGAGACTCTAGTATGCCAAACGGTTTAGAAAGAAGGAACGGATTTATTAGAAGAGCATCTGTAAATTCTCATAACTGGGTAGGGTTGTTATCTAACTACAATACTAAAATAAATGATAATCTTTCATTTGATGTTGGTGTTGACATTAGATCTTACAAAGGATATCACTACAGAAGAGTTGATAATTTGTTAGGAGCTGACGGATATCGTGACAATGACGATATCAATAACCCTCTAAACATTCAATCTACAGCATATAGTTCTGATTTAGCTCAACAGTGGAATGTTTTCAGAAGCACAGAAGATGAGCAAAAAATAAACTACTACAATATTGGTAAAGTTCGTTGGGCTGGTGCATTTAGCCAGTTAGAGTATGCCTCTGATGATATTACTGCTTTTGTTCAGGTTGGTATTTCTCAACAAGGTTTTAAAAGAATTGACCCTTTTAACTATTTAGATTCTGATCCAGAAAGAGAAACTTCCTGGCAGAATTTTATTGGTGGAAATATTAAAGGGGGTGTAAACTGGAATATTGATGAAAACCATAATGTTTTTGTAAACATTGGAGACTATTCTAGACAACCTTTTATTGATGCAGTTTTCCAAAACTACAGAAATGACATTAATCAAAATGCTAGAAATGAAAAAGTAGCTGGATTTGAATTAGGATACGGATACACATCTGAAAAACTAAGAGCAAATGTAAATATTTACAGAACTGAATGGAAAGATAGATTTAAAACTGTTGGATTTAGAGACGGAAGCGTAAGAGGAACTGCAGATTTACAAGGAATAAAACAATTGCACACTGGTATTGAACTAGACTTCACCTATGATCTTAGCGATAGTTTTAGATTAGTTGGTATGGCTTCAGTTGGAGATTGGGAATATGCAGGAAATGTATCTGGGACAGCATTTGATGATGTAGATCCTGTAGGAACTGTAAACTTATACCTAGATGGTGTTAAAGTTGGTAATTCTGCACAAACTACTGCAAGATTAGGTTTTGACTGGGATGTTGTAGGTAACTTCAAAGTTGATTACAGCCATCGTTATGCTGCAAGACTGTATGCTGATATAAATACTGCAGACTTTGATAGTGAAGACAATAATGGTTCACTTCAATTGCCTAACTATTTCTTAGGAGATTTAGGGATGTCTTATAAGTTTGACTTCAAAGATAGTTCAAATTTAAAGTTTAGATTAAACATCAATAACGTAGGAAATACCGAGTATATTGCTGAATCTTTAACTAACAATTTTGTTGAAAGTGGAGACGATAGCTACCGTGGAATTAACACAAATAACAAAGCCTTCTTTGGTTTTGGAACAACTTGGAACTTAACAGCTAGATACAGCTTCTAAAGTTCTTAAATAATTTCAAAAAACCATCTTTGATTTAGAATCAAAGATGGTTTTTTTATGAATAAATTTAGTATTTTTAGTGTTACTAATTTTTACAAAATGATGAAAACCATACATTCTTATTGGGCATATTTAGTGCTTGTTGTTTTAATAATAACCGTTGTAAATGCAATTGTTGGACTTCTAAAAAAGAAAGCTTTCACAGAAAAAGATCTTCGACTTGGATTGTTTACCTTAATTTTTTCTCACATTCAATTGCTAATTGGATTAGGTTGGTATTTTTCGAGCCCTTACTACAAAGCACTAAAAGCTAATGGAAGTGAAGTAATGGGAGATGCTGCAGCTAGACTATTAGCAATAGAGCACCCAATCATGATGATTTTAGCGATTGTTTTTATAACTATTGGATGGTCTAAGCATAAAAAGAAAATTGAGGATCATGAAAAATTTAAAATAGTTGTGATTTTTTATGGAATTGGTCTCCTATTGATATTGTCTAAAATTCCATGGAATCAATGGCCTGCTGCCTAATATTTAATCTTTTATTTATACTTTACAGATGAAAATTATAAGTTACTTTTTTTCATCAATTTTTGCGTTAGCCTTTTTTTTAAGTCTAATCATTTTTCATCCCTTACAATGGGTTGGATTAAAAATTGGGTATCAATCACATAAAAATATTGTAGATATTCTTAATTGGATTTTAACCAAATTTCTTCTTATCATTGGTAATACTGTAAGTTTTAAAATAGCTCACCCTATCCCAAAAAATACAACCATCATTTTTGTAGCTAATCATCAAGGGCTGTTTGACATTCCACCAATCATATGGTATCTAAGAAAATATCATAGTAAGTTTGTTTCAAAAATAGAATTAGGAAAAGGAATTCCGAGTATCTCTTTTAATCTAAAACATGGTGGCGCTGCATTAATTAATAGAAAAGACCCTAAACAAGCATTAACAGAATTAAAAGAATTTGGTCAACGAATTCATGACAATAATTGGTCTGCAACAATTTTTCCTGAAGGAACAAGAAGCGTAACGGGTAAGCCAAAAAAGTTTTATTATAATGGCTTAAAAATGATGATTAAATACAATCCAGAGGCATATATTGTTCCTATTACAATTAATGATTCATGGAAAGTATTCAAGTATGGGAAGTTTCCACTTGGAATGTTTAATAATATTAAATTTGAGACTCATAAGCCTATTAAAATAGATTCACTTTCCGTGGAGGAACTATTACAAAAAACAGAGGCAACCATTGTTTCCAAGATAAAATAGATCTTTATTTTTCAATTTTGAACGCGTCTTGATCCTGTAGAAAATTTAATTTTTGTCTTATCTTTAGCAAATTAGTTTTAGAGACAACACACTGTAATACGTTTTCTTTCCCTTCTATGGTACTAAAAAGTTTTTCTCCAAGGAAATTATAAATAGCTGTATGTCCATTATATTCATACCCATTTTCATCCTCTCCCACTCGATTAACACCAATACAATAACTTATATTTTCAATTGCTCTAGCTTTTAATAATGTGTCCCAAGCATCAATTCTAATAGATGGCCAATTGGCTACGTATACTAATAAATCGTACTCATTTGTGTTTCTAGACCAAACAGGAAATCTTAAATCATAACAAATTAAAGGACAAATTCTCCAGCCTTTATATAAAACGATTAATCTTTCTTTACCTGAAGTGTATTGATCATTTTCTTTGGCTAAGGTAAAAAGGTGCCTTTTATCATAGGTCTCTATATGACCGTTAGGATGTATAAAAAAAAGCCTATTAAAGTACTGAGCATTTTCTTTGATTACAACACTTCCTACTAGAGCCATCCTATTAATTTTAGCAATAGCAACCATCCATTTGACGGTAGGCCCCTCCATAGTTTCTGCAATAGAAATTGGATTCATTGAAAAGCCAGTTGTAAACATTTCAGGAAGAATAACAAGATCTACAGTTGAGGGTAACTTTGATATTTGCCGATCAAAATACTCCAAATTTACCACAGGTTTTTCCCATACAATACTAGACTGAATTCCAACAATATTTAATTCATTCTTCATGAGATGATTTTTTTAATAATACTATAAAATTAGCAATTGTATTTTGTACATTGTTTATACAAAAGTACTTTTTTATTGATGCAAACTTTTATTTCTGAAACTATTGACGATATTCTTATAAAACAACCCTCTTTCGAAGACTGTGTTTTTATTTTACCTTCTCAAAGAGCAGGAGTTTTTGTAAAAGATACATTTAAAAAGAAAATAGTAACTGGCTTCTTGCCAGAAATTAAAACTATAGAATCATTTGTTAGCGAAATATCAGAAATAACCAAAGCCGATTCAATTCAATTGTTATTTCATTTTTATTCAATCTATTGCGAAATAGAGAAACATCCAGATACTTTTGATGTTTTTTCTTCTTGGGCTTCCGTTGTTCTTCAAGATTTTAATGAAATTGATCAATACCTCGTTAACTCCGATGATATTTTTACCTATTTAAGAGATATTCAAAGAATGAAAAAATGGTCTGTTAGAGGTGAGTTTAAAGAAACTGAACTCATAAAAGACCATCTTATTTATATGGAGAAGTTAGGAGTTTATTATTCTAAATTCTACTTATTCCTATTAGAGAAAAAAGTAGGATACCAGGGCTTCATGTATAGGGAAGCTACAAAAAAAGTTTATCAGTTCTTAGAAAAAAATACTTATAAAAAATTCTTTTTTATTGGGTTTAACGCACTTAATAAAGCTGAAGAAACATTGTTTAAGATAATTTTAGACAATCAAAACTCTGATATTTATTGGGATATAGATGCTGCTTTTTTTGATGGAGCCCATAGTGCCGGGAGTTTTATAAGGAAATATAAAAAAGAATGGAGTTATTTTGAGAAAAATGAACTGAAGGTAATTAGTAGTAATTTTAATTCAAAAAAGAATATCGAAATTATTGGAGCTCCTAAAAATATTTCTCAGTTAAAATATGCTGGAGAAATTTTAGAAAAATTTAATAATCATGAAAGTACAGCACTAGTTTTAGGAGATGAATCTCTTTTATCTGTTGCATTAAACTCTATCCCAAAAAATGTAAGTGGTATTAATATAACTATGGGATACCCATTACAAAATGTTCCTACATCACAATTAATATCATCTATTTTTCAATTATTTATTACTCAAGACACCTTACAAAAAAGCGCTTCTAATAAATTTTACCACAAAGATGTAATTCGATTTTTTAAAAATTCTATTATTTACCAACTAGTTAAAGGAAACGCTTCAAAAAAAATTTTAACAATTGAAAACAATATTTCAAAGCAGAATAATACATTTATAAACATTTCAACAATTGAATCATATCTGAAATCTTTAGATAAAAAAAATAGTTCTTTACTACTGGCCATATTTAAGCCTTTTGTCACTGTAGAGGAATTTATGAAGAGAATTTTAAATCTTCTCGATGGTGCTAAAGATCACGTTTCAGTATTAGAAAAAGAGTATTTATACAGATACCATAATGCATTTAATCAATTAATCAATTTAAATAAAACAAAAAAATATTTTCAAAACATAAAAACAATTTATCAATTTTACAAAAGAATTATAGCCAATGAAAAACTATCTTTTCAAGGTGAGCCATTAAATGGCTTGCAATTAATGGGAATGCTAGAAACTAGAGTTTTAGATTTTGAGAATGTAATTATCACATCTGTAAATGAAAATATAATTCCTTCGAGTGCAACACAAAATTCATTTATCCCTTTTGATGTAAAGGTTCAATTTGGGTTACCAACTTACAGAGAAAAAGATGCTATTTATTCATATCACTTTTTTAGACTTTTACAAAGAGCCAAGAATGTTTATTTATTGTATAATACAGAAAATGATACTTTTGGAGGAGGAGAAAAAAGTAGATTTATATCTCAATTAGAATTGATAAAGACATCTATCTCTCAAAATCTTATAGCCCCAAAAATCACTACTGATAAAAAGGAACTAACAGAAGTAGATAAAAATGAAGAAGTTCTCAAAACACTCAAAGAACTGGCATTTAAAGGGATTTCTCCATCAACCATAACCAACTATTTATATAATCCAATCGCTTTTTACAAACAAAAAATACTTCATATTAAAGAAATAGAGTTCGTAGAGGAAACCATTGCTGTTAAAACTATGGGAATAGTTATCCATGACACTTTAGATGAATTATATACGCCATATATAAACACCTTTTTAACCTGTAATCATATTGATTTAATGCTTAAAAAACATAAAGAGATTGTTAAAAAATACTTTTTTAAACATTTTAAAAATGGAGAGATCCTTACAGGAAAAAATCGCATCTCCTTTGAAATATCTAAACGCTTTGTAGAACGATTTCTAACAATGGAGAAGAAAGATTTAAGTGAAGGCAATCAGATAAAGATTATAGGCATAGAATTAAATCTAGAAACCCTAATCTCTGTTCCAAATATAAATTTTCCAATTAAATTAAAGGGAATTGTAGATAGAATTGACTTGTACAACGGAACTATAAGAATCATAGATTACAAAACAGGCAGTGTAAAGACAGGAGATTTAAAAGTATTAAATTTTGAAGAAATACAAACAGTTAAGTATAGTAAAGCAATTCAAATTTTATTATATGCTTACATGTATTCTCAACATAGTTCTTTTGACAAGGAAAAATCGTTAGAAGCAGGGATTATCTCGTTTAAAAATTTAAAAAGTGGCTTATTAAAAGTAAATTTTTCTTCAAAATTAAGAAGCTCTAATCATGACATCACAGAAGAAAAATTAGAAGAATTTATAGAACAAATAAAATATCTTCTTCAAGAAATTTACAATCCTGAAGTTTCTTTTAAAGAGCCTAAAACTCTATCTTATTCATAAGTTATGTGAGTAATCTCAATAAAATAACTCAAAATTTATACTATTGTGGAGCCAAGAGGAGTGAAATCGAACTATTTTGGGGAGGTTTTGAAGAAGTTTAATTCTTATTAAATATTCAATTACAGTATAAAAAAATATAATTTATATGAAACTCATAATATGTATCAAATATGTACTAAATATCTCAAAATTTTAAACTAAATTGTAAATTCAATTTAACGATTAACCATGCATAAATTACACTTTGCTTTACTTTTAGCAACTTCTTTTTGTTTTAGTCAAACGCTCAGCATTGAATCCGGCGGTTTCGTTATCATCAACTCCAATAGTTCTGTTTCAGTAGACGGATTAGAATTATCTCCTAGTGTTGCTTACACCCTAGAAGGGCCTAATTCTATTGCGCGATCGAGTACATCAGTAGTTGTTGGCGATAACTCTAGTATTGAAAGAATTTATGAGTTATCAAATGAGCTAACTGATTATTCAGGTGTGCTTTCGTTTCGTTATTTAGACACTGAGCTTAGTGGTATTGACGAGGCAGAATTAGTTTTAGAAGTATTGGATACCAATGATGTTTGGAATAATGTTGTGCCAAGCATTGATGATGTGAATAACATATTGAGTTATGATTTTACAGAACTTGTTGGCTTTAAAAAAGTTACAGCAAGTGCTTCATCAGCAACACTCACTATAAAAACAGAAACCCTAAATGATATAGTAAGGGTATATCCAAATCCAACAACCGATAAGATAATTATAGCTTCAAATTCTTCACAACACTCGACAATGTTCAATACAGCAGGTCAGAAAATATTGGAGTCAAATGCCTTAGAACTGGATCTTACAGGCTTACCTAAAGGTGTTTATTTACTAAATTTACAAAACCCACAAAACCAAATTTCAACGTTTAAAATCATAAAAAAATAAGATGAGAAAAATTACTCTAATCACCCTCATGCTCTTTACTGCATTGAGCTACGCTCAAGTTGGTATCAATACCAATACACCAGATGCTTCTTCGGCATTAGAGATTGAATCAACCACTGGAGGAATACTAATTCCAAGGATGACAGAAGCTCAGCGAGACGCAATTGCGTTACCAGCTTCGGGATTGATGATTTATCAAACGGATGAAGTATCAGGGTTTTATTTTTACAATGGAGCAGGATGGACAAAAATTGATGGTGTAGCCGGTCCACAAGGTGAACAAGGTCCAGCGGGTCCACAAGGATTAGCAGGATCTGAAGGCGCTCAAGGTCCAAAAGGGAATACTGGTCTAGCAGGTCCTCAAGGATTAGCAGGTGCAGATGGCGAAGATGGTGCTCAGGGTCCAATAGGAAATACTGGTCCAGCAGGTATTCAAGGCCCACAAGGTGATCAAGGAGTTCAAGGAATACAGGGTGAAACTGGTCCAGCAGGTCCACAAGGATTAGCAGGAGCAGATGGCGAAGATGGTGCTCAGGGTCCAATAGGAAATACTGGTCCAGCAGGTATTCAAGGCCCACCAGGTGACCAAGGAGTACAAGGAATACAGGGTGAAACTGGTCCAGCAGGTCCACAAGGATTAGCAGGAGCAGATGGTGCAGATGGTGCTCAGGGTCCAGCCGGTCCGCAAGGTGAAACCGGAGCACAAGGTCCAGAAGGTCCATTAGTTTCTGGAACAAATGGGCAAACACTTTACAACAATGATAATGAATGGGTATCAACAAGTAATTTATTTAATGACGGATCCTCCGTTTCAATTGGAACTGATAATATTGACCCATCTGCCATTTTACAAATTGAATCCACAACTCAGGGTGTATTATTTCCAAAAATGACATCTGAACAGCGTGATTTAATAGCTACACCACAAGCAGGGTTATTGATTTTTCAAATAGACAATTCTCCTGGGTTTTATTTTTATGACGGAGCTGCTTGGGTTGCATTGGACACTTCCAATGGAACAAGTTCTGGTGGTAGTGATTCAAAAACACTTATTTATACAACAAGCGGATTTTAATAAATTTTTTAAAAATATGAGAACAAGAATTTTAATATTATTAATGGCAATTTCTTTTACAGTAAATGCACAAGGTGATTTACAATTTAACCAAGTACTAACTTTTACTGGAACAACTGGTTCAACAATTATTTATACTGTTCCAGTAGGGAAAGTAGCTAAAATAACCAAGGCGAAAGGTAATATGAATGGTAGTAGTGATAGTTATGATATTAGGTTTACTTATAACGGAGTTAAATTACAACACGCCTTTAATCAGAATGGAGGAAACCGTCACCCTATTGATGGTACGTGGATGAAGGCAAATGATTACATTGGAGTTTTGAATTGGTCAAATATTAGTGATGTAGGCTATTTGATATCTATTATAGAATATAATATAGTAAATGAGTAATTTATCAAAAAATTATTCCCAAGGATAATTTTTTATTCTTGGGAATAAAAAGTGGAGCATATCGGATTCGAACCGATGACCTCTACGCTGCCAGCGTAGCGCTCTAGCCAACTGAGCTAATGCCCCAATTATTGTCTACCACTTAAAATTAACAATGGTATAGAACAATGAAATTCTGATTTCAAAACTGTATTTTTTTCCCAAAGTTTTTGGAAGAAGCCTCTTTTGCGTCTAAAAACACATAATAAATCAGGGTTATTGGATTGAAAGTGTTCAAGAACTCCCTGAAAAGTAGTCACATTTTCTGACGTATTAAAAGTATTTTGAATTGCTTTTAGAGAATCATCAACAGTTAAATCTTCAATTTTATAATCAGGTGTTTTTACCAACAATAAATTTATTTTAGAATTAAAAAATTTCTTGATTAATTGCAAAGGGGTTAATACCCCAGGCTTATCTAGCTTACCCGATTTAAAAGCAGTTAGTACAACCTTAAATGGAATAAATTTATAATTTTCTGGAACAATTAAAACTGGTATTTCTGTTTGCTTTACAATACTCCCTGAAGTACTCCCTAAAAATACTTCTTCTTTAATAGAATTACTTCTAGGACCTACAACTATTAGATCTACACCTAATTCGCTTTTTACGGAATGGATACTTTCTATAGTTCCGCCTTTTGCAGAAATCATTTTTACAGATACACCCTTTGTATCTACATTACTAATTATACTTTTGAGATAGAGATTGGTTTCCCTTTCTAAAATATCATTTATATTAATTAATGTTCCTGCTTTAGACAACACTTTATAAGCTCTAAAAACAAATACTTGAGCACTCAATTCTTTAGCAAAATCTATAGCGTATTGTAATGTATTGGAGGCATTTTCATTTGAACCTATTGGAACTAAAATATGATTCATAAATCTTAAAATTAGTTGAGACTAGAGAATTTATTCTCGGCTACAAAGGTACATTTTTTTGAATGATATAATTTTCTTCCATCCTCAAATTGTAACTTTGTGTTTAGAAATTATTCTTTTTGAAAACAGATATTAGTTTTAATAAGATTAACAAACTTGCAATACCTGCTTTAATTGCAGGCATAGCAGAACCTCTAATATCAATAACAGATACTGCTATAATTGGAAATATAGATTACAATGCTAAAGAGAGTATAGGTGCTATTGCTATTGTGGGTTCCTTTTTATCTATGCTCATATGGGTTTTTGCTCAAACAAGAAGTGCTGTTTCATCTATAATATCTACCTATTTAGGAGCTAATAAATTAGAAAAAGTTAAAACACTACCAGCACAAGCTATGAGCATAGTTGTAGGGTTAGGATTTTTAATCATTATACTTACCTATCCTTTTTCAGAATTTATTTTCAAAGCATTTGGAGCTGACCAAAACGTATTAACTTATGCTGTAGATTACTATGAAATTAGAATCATTGGTTTGCCTTTTACATTGTTTGTTTTTACTGTTTTCGGAACTTTTAGAGGACTTCAAAACACCCTTCAACCAATGATTATCGCATTACTTGGAGCTATCTTAAATATTGTATTTGATTGGATTCTTGTATACGGTATTCATGGAATCATCCCTGCCATGAATGTTAAAGGTGCTGCTTATGCAAGTGTTATATCTCAAATAGCAATGGCTTTAGCAGCAGGATATTTATTATACAAAAAAACTTCCATAAGTCTAAAATTTACACTTCCTTTTAACAAAGAAATACCAAAATTAATTAAAATGGTTGTTGACTTATTCTTAAGAACTATTGCTCTTAATGCGGCATTAATATTTGCGGTTTACAAAGCTACAAGTTATGGTGCAGACCAATTGGCCGCTTACGGAATTGGCATTCAATTATGGTTGTTTGGTGCATTTTTTATTGATGGGTATTCAAGTGCAGGGAACATTTTATCTGGAAAATTATTAGGAGCAAAAGAATACGACACTTTAGTGAGACTTGGGAAGAAGTTAGTCCTATATGGGTTTTTTGCTGGAATATTTCTTACTGGGGTTGGATTCTTATTTTACAACACAATCGGTCAAATATTTATACAAGATACAGCTGTACTAAACTGCTTCTATGATGTTTTTTGGCTGATACTATTGATGCAACCTATATGTGCTATTACATTTATTTTTGATGGAATGTTTAAAGGAATGGGATTTACAGCATTTTTGAGAAATCTATTACTTTTTTCTACCCTGTTCGTATTTATTCCATCCCTATTAATATTTGACACCTATAATTTCGAATTACTTGGTGTTTGGTTTTCTTTTTTATTTTGGATGATAGCAAGGGGGTTACCATTACTTATGAAATTTAAAAGAAAGTTTTTACCCTTGGCTGAAAAAAGGTAATTTTGAAAAAAAATTTATAATGAGCATTATTAGGATTACTAAACAATTTAATTTTGAAACTGGACATGCCCTTTATGGTTATGATGGTAAATGTAGAAATGTTCACGGTCATAGTTATAAACTTTCTGTAACTGTCTCTGGCACCCCAATTAGTGATAATTCTAATGTAAAATACGGAATGGTCATTGATTTTTCTGACTTAAAAAAAATTGTAAAAGAGGAAATTGTAGATCAATTTGATCATGCAACCGTTTTTAATAAAAACACCCCTCACGTAGAATTAGCAAATGAATTAAGTAAAAGAGGGCATCACGTTATTTTAGTAGATTACCAACCAACTAGTGAAATGATGGTGATTGATTTTGCAGAAAAGATTAATAAAAGACTCCCCGAAAACATCTCGTTGTTTTCAATTAAACTTCAAGAGACTGAAACCTCTTTTGCTGAATGGTTTGCTAGTGAAAATTAATTTTATAAATAAAAACACCTTCAATGGTTTGATGTTGATTTATCAATTATATTTGAAAAAAATAGCACCTATGAAAATATTTAAATTTACTTTAATTGCTCTTATCACCACAGCAATACTTAGTTGCTCGGATAATTCTTATGAATCAAAATTAGAGTTAACCAATGAAAGTTTAGCTGGAAACCATAATATTACAATTTTAAATATAGATATAGAGTCTTCTGCCGAAGTAGCCGGAGTTCCTGTCACTATATCAAACACAACAATTGATGGTGATACATTTCAAGTGGATGTTGTTTTTAATGCAGATGGGACATACACTGCAGGGGGTCAATATAGAGTTACATCAACTGTTACACCCGTAGCAACTCCACCAGTCACAAATACTGAAATTATAGTATTTAATGATTCAGGATCTTATTCCGTTAATTCAGATGAGAATACCATTACTTTCATAATTCAAGATCAAGCATTATTATCTGGTACGTTTAATGTTTCTGATTTTAATGAAAATTCTATTTCTCTTGCTCAACAAGTAGAAGAAACTGTTGGAGATATAACGTCTTTAATTAATATGAATATTAGTTTAGAGAGAATATAGTATAAGACCAAACTATTGTATTACAAATACATTAATTATTTTCCATTAAACATATTCATGGTATTGTTCATCCCATCAGTACCAAAAGATAGGATGGCTTTTGTAGCTACTGGAATTCTTTCTATAAGCTGACTTTGTTCTTCTTTTGACCAAGTACCTAGGACAAAATCTATTTGGCGCCCTTTTGAATAATTCTCTCCAATGCCAAAACGAAAGCGATTATATTGTTGTGTTTGAAGTTTTTCTTGAATATCTTTCAATCCATTGTGACCGCCTGCACTACCCCTGGTTTTTATTCTTATAGCTCCAAAA
This sequence comes from Flavobacterium sp., assembly GCA_015665265.1. Taxonomy (GTDB): domain Bacteria; phylum Bacteroidota; class Bacteroidia; order Flavobacteriales; family Flavobacteriaceae; genus Polaribacter. The sequence goes on along the minus strand of JADFAM010000125.1, from coordinate 3,229 downwards.
TCAATATTTTTATCATCAGTTACTATACAAATATTGTCTAATTGAATTTTTTCTTTGGTCATCCAATACTTTACTGATTTTCCACTTAAGTTCATAAAAGTACTTGGTTTCAGTAATATAAAAGATTTTCCTTTGTGACTAAATCGTGTAATATCACCAAGTTTTTCTGTTTCAAATCTTACATCTTGGTCTTTGGCTAGTGTATCTAAAATTTGAAAACCTATGTTATGACGGGTGTTTACATATTTTTCACCAATATTACCAAGACCAACAATTAAAAATTTTTTCATACTATTTAAATTTGCTTTTGATTGTTATTTAGTGAAAATTTTAAAAAATCTCATCATGTAAAAATAAGAAAATAAAAAAGCGCTACAATTATGTAACGCTTTAATGCTTGTTTATATTTTTTACTTCTTTTATTACTAAAAAAGTATCACACTATTCAGCTGCTGCTTCAGTAGTTGCTTCAGCTGCTGCTTCAGCTCCTGCTTCAGCACCTTCTTCTGCACCTTCTTCTTCTAATTCATCATCTACAGCATTACGTGATGTTCTTACTTGAACAACTACAGTATTATCTGGATGCATGAACGTATAGTCATCATTAAATAATTCAGTTATAAATAATTTACTACCAATTTTTAACTCTGAAATATCAGCAGTTACGAAGTCTGGTAATTTAGCAGGAAGGGCCTTAATTTTTAGCTTACGATTTGTAAAACGTAAAGAACCTCCATTTAGAACTCCAGGAGATGTTCCTGTAAGTTTTACTGGAATATTCATGGCTACTTCTTTATCATCAAATAGTTGATAAAAATCTATGTGCAAGATTCTATCTGTTACAGGATGAAATTGGATATCTTGTAAGATAGCTAAAACTTTGTTCCCGTCTAGTTCAATCAATGCTGTATACACATTAGGAGTAAACACCAATTTGCTAAACGATTTTTCTTCTGCAGAAAAATGAACTGGCTTATCTCCTCCGTATATAACGCAAGGAACCATACCAGCATTACGTAAGGCTTTAGTAGCTACTTTGCCCACGCTTTCTCTTTTTGATCCTTTGATTGTAATTGATTTCATTACTTTTTTTACTTAAAATTTAGTTACATTAAAAATTTGTCACTTATCGATATATTGCTCTGAACTTTATTCATAACATCAGCGAATAAGGGCGCGCAAGTTACAACTTTTATTTTAGAAATCTGCTTCTTTAATGGAATGGTATCTGATACAATTAACTCGGTTAATTTAGAGTTTTGAATCTTGTCATAAGCCTCTCCAGAAAGTATCGGATGCGTACATATTGCTCTCACACTTAAAGCTCCTCTTTCCATCATTAAATTTGCCGCTCTTGCTAATGTTCCACCAGTATCTATCATGTCATCTACCAAAATTACATTTTTCCCTTTAACGTCACCTATAAGCTCCATATGACCAATAACATTAGCCTTCTTTCGTTGTTTATAACAAATAACTACATCAGACATTAAATATTTAGAATAAGCATAAGCTCTCTTAGAGCCGCCCATGTCTGGAGAAGCGATTGTTAAGTTGTCTAATTTTAAATCATTGATATACGACATAAAAATAGTAGATGCGTATAAATGATCTACTGGTTTTTCAAAGAATCCTTGAATTTGATCTGCATGTAAATCCATCGTCATAATTCTAGTAGCTCCAGCTGCCTGTAATAGATTTGCAACCAACTTGGCCCCTATAGCAACTCTTGGCTGGTCTTTTCTATCTTGACGAGCCCACCCAAAATAAGGCATAACAGCAGTTATATGTCTTGCAGAAGCTCTTTTAGCTGCATCTAGCATCAATAACATCTCCATCAAATTATCTGCGGTTGGAAATGTAGACCCAATGATAAAAACTCTTCTACCTCTAACAGATTCTTCAAAGGCAGGTTGAAATTCACCGTCACTAAATTTTGTTGTTTTCACATTCCCCAAAGGGACTCCGTATTCTTTTGCAATTTTTTCAGCTAATAGCATGCTTTGAGAACAAGCAAAAAGCTTTGGAGTTGATTCTTTTTTAGACATTTAGTTGTGAGTTTTTAGGTTAGTTTTTTGTTGCACACACAAAAATAAAATTATTTGACGAGTTTTTAAGATTAAATCTCACAATCATAAAATATTTTTTAGATTTGCAAACTATTACTAATGCTCGAGTGGCGGAATTGGTAGACGCGCTGGATTCAAAATCCAGTTCTTTCGGGAGTGTGGGTTCGATTCCCACCTCGAGTACGAATAAATAAAAAGCAAGCGAAAACATAAAGCTTGCTTTTTTGTTTTTGTAAAGTTTTAGTAGGGTTAAGAATGATCACAAAACTGTCTGAAATGATTCCGTTACATTATTAAGTAAATAAAAAAATAAAAATAAAATTAGTATGTAAAGTAAAATGCCTAGTGAGGTAAATGACAAGTACTTTAAGTACTTCACTTTTTTATTGAACTTTTTCTTTTTGCTAGTTTTCATATAGTATAACATGTGTGTTATGTTAATTAAAACTAGAGGGTATACAAAATTGCAAAAAATTTAATATAGTTCACTAAACATAAGTTAAAAAATTTAGTTTTGTATAAATTATTAATTCTCTTCAGTTAAATCCACAGACATAATTACCATTCATATCATGAATAGTAACTTTAAGCTAAAATAGGTAAGAAATCTGTTTTATTTCTTTGAACTCCGATTAGGATAGTTCTCTTCTTTTTGTTTGCGAGTTGAGTAGATAATATTCCAAATAGTTAAGCCCATATATGTTGCGAAAATAATCGCGCCTACAATAAAAAAACCTATGCTCATGTTGTTCTTCTTTGTCTAATTGCTATTGCAAACAATAATATTGTACCTGGCCAATGTGCTGAATATTGAGCCTCCTCAGTCATTCCCATAAGCCCATAACCTACTGAATACAGTAAACACATGAATGCTAATATAACAGGATACCACTTTGAAATAAAATTTTTCATTTTTATATGTTTTTATGAATTTGTGAATTAATTTTTTTTCTAATATACAAATTTGGTATGCGTGAAGCTTATAATTTATTTATTATTAATCAAGAACTTTCATTTTTTAAAATGAATTATATATGAAGTCTGTTTTATATCTTTGAAAAAACAAAAATATTTCTTTTGGATAATTTCATACTATATTTTAGGTTAGGACTAAATCATGTGCTAGACATTTTAGCCTATGACCATGTCTTATTTATTAT
>JADFAM010000088.1 GCA_015665265.1 Flavobacterium sp. | reverse complement strand
TCAGGCACCTGCTCAGAGTAGGATATTTTCCCATCTGGATTAATTATAATTACTGCTCTAGAGTGTAAATTTGCCATTGGACCATCTTGAATCTCGATACCATAAGTTTTTCCAAAATCACCATTTGCAAAGTCAGATAACATGATAACATTGTCTAGGCCCTCAGCACCGCAAAAACGATTTTGGGCAAAAGGTAAATCTCTAGAAATACATAAAACTTTTATGTTTTTTATTGTTGAGGCAGATTTATTAAAAGATCTTACAGAGGTAGCACAGGTTCCAGTGTCTACACTTGGAAAAATATTTAAAAGCAATGTTGATCCATGAAAATCAGACAAAGATTTAATCGATAGATCTGTTGCTATTAGTTGAAAATCAGGTGCTTTTGTTCCATTTTTAGGGATTTCTCCAATAGTTGTGACTGGTGTACCTCCAAGTGTGATTTTTGTCATTTTATATGTTTTTTTTATAATGTAAAAGTAATAGATTATAGTTAGTAAATTAGTTTCAATTTAGTTAATTATTACCAGATTTATTATAATATCTTCGTGGCTTTATTTTTAGATACATGAATCTAAGTATATACACAAAAGAGTTTAGTTACAACTGGAAACTAGCATCACCTGTTATGTTAGGTATGCTTGGTCATACTTTTGTGAGTTTTGTAGATAATATAATGGTTGGTCAGTTAGGAACTGCTGAATTGGCAGCAGTTTCATTAGGTAATAGTTTTATGTTTGTAGCTATGTCTATAGGAATCGGTTTTTCTACCGCTATAACACCGTTAATAGCTGAAGCAGATTCTTCAAATAATTTTTCAAAAGCAAAATCTACTTTTAAACATGGCTTATTTTTATGTACTATTATTGGAATTAGTATGTTTTTATTATTGTACTTTTCTAAATCAATATTGCATAGCAATTTCTTAGATCAACCAAAGGAAGTAGTGGCTCTTGCTATTCCATACCTTGATTTAGTTGCTTTTTCACTGATTCCATTAATTATCTTTCAGGCTTTTAAACAGTTTAGTGATGGTTTATCCATGACTAAATATCCTATGTACGCAACAATCATTGCAAATATTGTAAATATAATTCTCAACTATATTTTTATTTTTGGAAAATTTGGATTACCAGCTTATGGGATTATTGGTGCTGCCTATGGCACGCTAATTTCTCGTTTTATTATGGTTATTTATTTGTGGTTTTTACTGGCAAATAAGGAACGTTCTAAGAGATTTGTAACGAACATTAAAATTCTAGTATTAGAAAGTACTATGCTCAAAAAAATTACAAGTTTAGGAGCTCCAAGTGCCATGCAAATGTTTTTTGAAATTGTAATTTTTACTGCAGCTATTTGGCTTAGTGGTTTGTTAGGGAAAAACCCTCAAGCAGCAAATCAGATAGCCTTAAATTTATCTTCAATGACGTTTATGGTTGCTATGGGATTGGGTGTAGCCGCCATGATAAGAGTTGGAAATCAGAAAGGATTATTAAAATTTAAAGAATTACGAAGAATCGCTTTTTCAATTTTTCTATTTGCAGTAATCTTAGCTGTAGCTTTTGCAATTTTATTTTTGATTTTTAGATTTCAGTTGCCCAAGATATATGTAGATTTATCAGATGTTTCAAATTTGAATGATAGTATTGAGGTTGTAAATATTGCAGCGAAGCTACTATTAATTGCTGCTATATTTCAAATTAGTGATAGTATACAAGTTGTAGTTTTAGGAGCTTTACGTGGATTACAAGATGTTAATATTCCTACACTAATTACATTTGTTTCTTATTGGATTATAGGTTTTCCTGTAAGCTATTTCCTAGGAAAAGAGAATATATTAGGCAGCGTAGGAATTTGGATCGGTTTGTTGGCTGGATTATCTTCTGCATCTATTTTATTATATCTTCGCTTTAATTATTTAACTTTAAAATTGATAAAAACAAAAGAACATGGAATTACCTAAATTTTTATTAGCAGATAACAGTAATTTTCCTGAAGATATTTTTGTTCTTCACACTGAATTCCCTCGTTTTTTAATCAATTTAAAAGACGACGAAATAGAGTGGTTTGAGGATTTATCTGGAGAAAGAGAAGACGATATAACTGATGAAGTTTCTAATCTAATTGAGTCTGCCTCCAAATTTTATGATGAACAAGTAAAAAGTTATGACTAATCTTAAAGTTAAATTTCTGCAACAAACTCTAAAAAAACTTCTTTGTGAAGTGCAAGGTTTACACTAGGAGATACAGATACGCGAACGATGTAGTCTTTATCACCTTCTTTAGTAGTTCCTTGAGTTGATGTAGCTGGAATTGTCCAATAACAGCCCCTAAGTTGTCCATAACTCACACAAAATTTACTTTCATTTGGTATTTGGGTAATCATTAGATTAATTAATCTAAGATTTAGTTTTCTCTTATATTTTTCTCTCTCTTCATCTGTCTCTCCTTTTGTTGGAAGATCTAAAGAAAATACAGAGGGTTTAAATGACAATAAAGCTAGCTCATCTGTCACAAAATTTATTTTTGCATCTGGTAAATTTTTTGAGATAAAATTCACAAATTCACGTGTATTATCGTAAGCTTTGTCAATACGATTATTCATCGATGGTAATTGATTAGCTAAAATTTTATATTGTTCTGCTGTAGCTTCATTATCACACAATAAAAGATGTTTCTCAATTTTAGACAGTAATAAAGTTGTCATTTCATTACCAACACAGTATCCAGCCGTGCAAAGCCCTCCACTAGGAAATTTAGAACCACTTGCATAAGAAATAGCTCTTACATTGGAAAGTACCTCATCATCTCCAAAAAAATGAACATTAGGACAAAATGTTTGATCTAAAATAAAGACAGCATCATTGGCTATCGTTCCAGAAGCTGTAGTCCGTTTTTTTTCTAAAACAGTTTTTAAACTTGGTAAGTCTGGCACTTCTACTCTTGGATTTGTAGGTATTTCAGCTATGATATATGGGATAGCATCCTCATACGCAATAGTATCTAAAATAAGATCTATGCTTTTAACCATATCATTATTTCTATCTACAGGTAAATCAACAATTTCAACATTTTTTATGCAATCAGCAACTCGTCTAGCTTGGTCATTAGTACCTCCATAACAGTTGGGTGGTACAATAAATTTAATGGGTTTTTCTTTATAATTTTCTTTGGCATCCTCAATTAGCCCCATCATGATAGCATATTGAATAGAAAGACCACTCGAGCCTACAATTGGCTTAGACTTGGTATTGGTAATATTAGAAATTAAATCTTGAACAGTTGTTTTATTTATTTGATCAACATTTGAAAAAGATAAGTGAGAACCATCAACTAGCGACTTTAAAATTAAATGGCAGTTTATAGGTGTCATGGCAATAGTCTCTCTTCTTCTAACATGTTGAATTTTTTTGATATAATGATTATTAGTTTCATTACTCACAATTAGAATACTACCAAGATTTAAATAAGTTTTAATTATAAAATCTGAATCAAGGTCTTTTAAATGATTTTCTGATTTATCATTTTGTATAATTTTAATGGTAATTCCCTCAAAATCAGTATTTTTTGATAATTTATCAGCATTCACTAACTCAAATTCATAACCATAAACCTCCCTAATAGTATATTCATCAAAAAAGGGTGGTAAGCTTCCTGAATAAATTATTTGAGTTTTTTTATTATCTAATAAGTTTGCTCTAAGAATAGCTAAAATAGGTATTGTTTGAGATGAAAAGCTTATAACATTCTGTGATTTTTTATCGAATAAATTAGCTATTGTCCATTCCAATATACATGATAGGGGATGACCCAGCCTAATGTAATCGTATGCTGTAGGTAGTTTTTTTAAAGAAGATTCGCTAGAATTTTTATTATTATATAATTCATTAAATTGTTCTAAAAATTCTTTTTTTGCTAATCGCTCATTATAAATATCTAACCTATGAGTTGAACTATATAACCAATCTGAAGGTAAATTCTCTAAAACAGAAGTAAGATAATTAAGTATTTTCATGGGAATGTTATTTTTTTGATTTTTCAACAAATTCTAATTTGTCAAAGGATGCCTCAGTTGTGAAAATTCCGTAATTAATAAAAGCTTTATTTTTTTCAATTTTTTCAATGGTACCAACTGCATTGCCATCTAGTAATCTTACCCTGTCATTAATCTTAAAAATATATTCAGATTTAGCTTTAGCAATTTTTATTGCTTGTTCATTTTTTACTTTTCTTACTTCTTTTACTTTTTGAAGAACCTCTTTTTCAACTTTTTGAATTATTTCTTGTAGATTTTTTTCTACTAGCTTGGCTTGTTTTTTCTGTGATTTAGTTTTTTGCTTTAATGGATTTTTTTTAGCATATTTAACTTTTTCATCTGCTACCCACTTGTTGAAACTAGTTGTTAATTCTTTTTTATTGTTAGTTTGTAGATATTTATTCAATAATTCATTGGTTTTTCTTCCCATAGACAACATTTTTTGATTTTTGTCGTATAGTTCCTGAAAACCAGCTAGTTTTACCTGAATTTTTTCTTCTTTTTCTTTTAAATTATCAATGTGTTGCTGACCTTTAGATTTTTGTTTTTCTAAATTATCAGATTTCTTTCTTAAACTATTTCTTTCTTTTTGTAGCTTGGAAATGGTTTTATCCAAACGTATCTTTTCTGTTTCAACACGTTTTTTAGCCTTATTAATTAAACTAAAGGGAATACCATTTTTCTCTGCTACCTCAAAAGTAAAAGAACTTCCTGCTTGGCCAACGAATAATTTATACAACGGTTCTAGCGTTCTTTCATTAAACTGCATGTTAGCATTGGTTACATTATCCAATTCATTTGCCAATACTTTTAAATTAGAATAGTGCGTTGTAATTATTCCAAAGGCTTTTTTATGATAAAATTCTTCCAAGAAAACTTCTGCTAATGCTCCTCCTAATTCAGGATCACTACCTGTACCAAATTCATCAATTAAAAACAAAGTGTTTTCATTACAATTTTTCAAAAAATATCGCATATTTTTTAATCGATAACTATATGTACTTAACTGATTTTCAATTGATTGATTGTCTCCAATATCAGTCAAGATAGTATCAAAAATTATTGTTTCACTTCTTTCATCTACGGGTATTAAAATACCACTTTGTAACATAATTTGAAGCAATCCTATAGTCTTTAATGTAATGCTTTTTCCACCTGCATTAGGTCCAGAGATAACAATAATCTGTTGTTTATCATTGAGTTCTATGGTTTGTGGTACGATCTCTAATTTTTCTTCTTTATTATTGACATAAAGAATAGGGTGGAAGGCGTTTTTAAAATAAACTCTTTTTGTTTTTTTAATTTTCGGAAGAATTCCGTTGATAGAATAAGCGTATTTAGCTTTAGAACCTATTACATCCAAATGGGTTAAATACATTAAGTATGATTCAATTAATGGAGCATAAGGTCTTATAAAACTACTTAAAGTCTTAAGGATTCTAATTACTTCTTGTTTTTCCTCATATTCTAGATTTTGTAATTCTCTTTGATAGGCTAATGTGGCTTGTGGAGCTATGTATACTATATTCCCAGATTTTGAGGATCCTAACAAACTACCAGAAACTTTTTTTCTGTTCATTGCCAAAACTGCTAGAACACGATGATTATCAATAATTGACTCTTTTATGTCATCTAGATAACCAGCTGCTTTTGCCCTATTTAAAGCACTTGTAAAACTTTGTCCAATTTTACCTTGTAAACCAGCAATACTCCTTCTAATTTTCCTTAATTCTGGAGAAGCATTGTCTACAATTTCTCCATAATTGCTTACTATTTTTTTAATGTCATCTATGATGTCTTGAATAAAAGTAATTTGTTCACTAAATTCAAAAAGACTTGGATAATAGCTGTTAAATTTGTTAAAATATCTTTTTAGTTCTTTTATGGAAGTTGTTACAGCAGCAATTTTAAGAAAACTTTCAGGCTCTATATAACTATCTTCAATACTTAGCCTTTTTATTTGTTCGTAAATATTATCAAATCCATGGTTAGGAATTCTATTATCACTCTCAAATGATGAAATATATTCGTTTACAAAGTTCAATTCTTGAAGCAGTTGTTTTTTATTTGAAAAAGGCAGGGTATCTAAAACTTTTCTTTTTCCTAGCTCTGAAATACTAAACTCAGCAACTTGTTGAATAACCGTTGTAAATTCAAGATCTTGTAATGCTTTATCAGAAATATGTATACTCAAACTTATATATTTGTTTTAACAAAAATAACAAACAATGAACACTAATATTGATGAAAGCTGGAAAAATATCCTTCAATCAGAGTTTGAAAAGGACTCGTTCAAGAGTTTAACTAAATTTATTAAATCTGAGTATCAAAATCATCAGTGTTACCCTGAAGCGAAAAATGTTTTTGCTGCATTTAATCTTTGTAATTATTTAGAGTTAAAGGTTGTAATTATTGGACAAGATCCATATCATGGAAAAGGTCAAGCAAATGGGCTGTGTTTTTCTGTGTCAGATGGTATATCTCATCCACCTTCTCTAAAAAACATCATCAAAGAAATGAAATCAGATATTGGTCATATAGAAACTGATAATGGTAATTTTTCGACTTTGGCTAAACAAGGGGTTTTACTGCTAAATGCTACTTTAACAGTAAGAGAAAATGAGCCAGGGAGTCATCAAAATATGGGATGGGAAAAATTAACTGATGGAGTTATTGAGCATATTTCTAAAGATAAAGATCAGATTGTTTTTCTTTTGTGGGGAAAGTTTGCTGAAAGTAAACTAAAACTCATTGATAGTTCTAAACATAAAATTTTTGTGGCTCCTCATCCTTCTCCTCTAGGAGCATGGAGAGGTTGGTTCGGTAGTAAACACTTCTCTAAAACAAATAATTATCTAGAAAAGAATAATAAACAAATTATTAATTGGTGAGAAATTAGTTGTAGTCAATTGAATTTACAGTACCTAAACTATTAATATTGAGTTGCTAGATATAGTAGATGATGGTAATTGATTAATTTTTATATAATTTTCTGCTAAACCACATGGGCTTGATGTACTTCTGCATGAAGAAAAACTCATTAAACCTATTAAAGTAACAAAGATGTATATGATTTTTTTCATAAATAAAATTTTAGGACGTCATAAAAGTACTGTTTTTTTTTCAAATTCAATTTTACATATTTTATAATTGCAAAAATTAGCTTGTCATTTTATCGAGTGTGTAAATGATCAAATTTGCTATAACTTTATCTGGATTTTTACTAAACGTACCATTTGCTCTATTGGCAATGATTGCATTCATTGAACAAGCATGATGCCCAAGTAGTTTTGATAACCCATAAATGGCAGATGTTTCCATTTCTAAATTGGTAACTCTTTTACCATTAAAATTAAAAGAATCTATTTTGTTATTTAAATTAGAATCTTTAATTTGTAAACGTATTACTCTTCCTTGAGGCCCATAAAAACCCCCTGCAGTGGCTGTAATTCCTTTATAAATTATTTCAGAAGATATCTTATCTTCTAATGCTTTACTGTTAGAAATCACCAATGGAAAGCATTTTTTCTCATCCCAATTTGTATGTTCAACAAAGGCATTTTCAATATTAGGATGTGAAATAGTTTCAGTAATATAGGAGCGTAACATGCCATTAATATCTAGCGCATAGGTGCTAAGTAGAAAACTATCTAGTGGAATATCTTTTTGTAAAGAACCTGAAGTTCCAATTCTTACAACATTTAAAGCTGTATGCTTTTCTTTAATAGTTTTAGTTTCTAGATTAATATTTACTAAAGCGTCTAATTCATTTAAAACAATATCTATATTATCTGCTCCTATACCAGTTGAAATTATAGTAAATCTTTTATTTTTATAAGTACCAGTAGTAGTTTTAAATTCTCTTTTCTGAGAAGAAAATTCAATAGTTTCAAAATGTTTACTAACCATGTCAACTCTATCCTGATCACCAACCAAAATAATGTCTTTCGCGATATTTTCTGGTTTTAGATTTAAGTGATAAATACTACCGTCATCATTTAAAATTAGTTCTGAATCTTTCAATTTCATTTTAAGTAATAAATTTAAAATAGCTCAACCCCCGACACGTTTCACTGAAAAACCTTTTTCTTGCAATATTTTCATTATTTTATCTCTATAATCTCCTTGTATAATGATACTTTCATTTTTGAAACTTCCACCAACACTTAACGTTGTTTTAATTTCTTTAGCTAAAATTTTAAAATCTTTAACATCACCATTATAACCATCTATAATTGTGATTGGTTTTCCCTTACGTTTTTCATATTTACAAAGTAGGGGAGTGTCTTGTAGCCATACATTAGAGGAAGTATCTTGTTTTGTTTCTTCTGGTACTTTATGATCTGGAAATAAATTTTTTAATTGATCTTTAATATCCATTAATAATTATTTTTTTAATCCTAATTCACGCAATCGTTCATTTAAAAATTCTCCAGCTGTAATATCTTTAAACCTTTTTGGGTTTTTTTCATCTATACATCCATTTAAAACATCTAATTTCATATCACTAATAGGATGAAGAAAAAATGGTATTGAGTATCTAGAAGTTCCCCATAATTCTTTGGGAGGATTTGTAACTCTGTGTATAGTAGATTTTAATTTATTATTACTGTGTCGAGATAGCATATCACCAACATTAATCATGATCTCGTCGGGTTCTGCAATGGCATCAATCCAATCACCATTATGATTTTGAACTTGTAACCCTTTTCCTTGAGCACCCATTAATAGGGTGATTAGATTGATATCTCCATGAGCTGCAGCTCTCACTGCATTTTTTGGTTCGTATTGAATAGGTGGATAGTGTATGGGTCTTAAAATACTATTTCCATTAAATACATATTGGTCAAAATACGTTTCGTCTAGTTCTAGATGTATAGCTAATGAACGTAAAACATATTTTGCAGTTTTTTCCAGCATCCTGAAGGCAGTTCTACCAACTTCATTAAATTCAGGTAATTCGTCTACAAAAACATTTTTAGGGTATTCTAATTCTAGTTTAGGATTATTATCAACATATTGACCAAAGTGCCAAAATTCTTTTAAATCACCTTCTTTCCTTCCTTTAGCACTTTCTTTTCCAAATGAAACGTATCCACGTTGCCCACCAATACCAGGTATTTCGTATCTTTTTTTTGTTTCTGTTGGTAAATCAAAAAAGTTTTTAATTTGAGTATATAGTTTGTCTACAAGAGCATCGTCAAGAAAATGTCCTTTCAAGGCTACAAAACCAATATTTTCATAAGCTTGTCCAATTTCACTAACAAATTGTTGTTTTTTTGAGACATCATCAGACAAAAAATCAGCTAAATTAATGCTGGGTATTTTATTCATTTTTTTTAATTTTATTTCTTTGAAGGAGTTAAATTAGTTAAAATAAAGTTTATTTTTTAACAAAAGGGATTAAATATGAAATTGTGTAATTAAATCCAAATCCTGTATTGCTCTCATAAATTCGATTAAATCCAGGTGCATAATGAGTTTTAAAATTTGTGGGGTCAGTAATATTTACCAATACTTTATATGATCCACTAAATGTAATAAAGATATTGTTGTATACCTCTGCTCTAAAACCTAGTTGTAGTTCAGACCAATGAGCTGTTAATCCTTTTTGTGTAAATGGTGTATTATTAAATACTGACGGTAATATAGAGTTTCCAATATTAATTTGATAGCTATTTAATGTCTGTTCAAATGTTGCAAAACCGTACCGAAAACCAATAAAAATTTCATTATTCATATCAAGCCAATTATTATATGAATTGTAATTTAAGCCTGCCTTTATGTAACTCCCTTTTGAAGTAGAGTTTGTGAAATCTTCATTTGTGGTAAATTCCTCATTACCTAGTTCTGCAGCTATATACCATTTTTTAGAAATTCGATAATCACCTACTATTTCAATACCACTATTGTAATCTTGTAATATAGACCTTATTGGTTTACTGAGGTCTATTCCTAACCTAAGACCATAATTTGTCTTATAAACTATACTATCTTTTGGTATTGAATCATTTACTTGTTGAGCATTGGAACTCATCGTAATGATTAAAAAACAGATTTTAATGAAAGATTTGTAAATGTGCTGATGACTCATTATCTATTGTGGGTATTGTGATGGTATTTTCAAGAGTTTCAGTTAGTCCTATAATCCAATCATTTGAAACATCCGATGTGACAGTTACATTATTAAAAATCGCTTTGAAACCACAAGACCTTGAAACAAATACTTCTTCAATTTCATAATTTATCGAGAGAATATCCTGATTGCCTTCCGAAGAAAAATTATAAATAATTTGATTGTTAGAGACGTCTAAAGGTATTACAATAGAATCAATACTCACATTTGAATAGATTTGGTCATATCCCTCAGGATTCACAGATAAATCTGACACCGTTTTAGTTTGGGTAATATTGGTTGCATTGTAAAAACGAATTATCATTTTAGGAGTTACAGGTTCAATACAAAAATCATCTTTTTCACAACTTGAATTAAGCATGAGCAAAAGCATTAAAAAAAAATAGTAATTTTTCATTGTATGATTACCTACTAAATATTTACTCTTCAATTTCAACAATCTTTTCCATGGCTTCTGCTAATTTAAAATCGAGTTCAGTTACCCCTCCAGCGTCATGTGTTGTTAATTTTATTACCAAAATATTATAGACATTTTTCCACTCTGGGTGATGATTTAGTATTTCACATTCAAATGCTATTCTCATCATTGCACTCATGCAGTTTTTAAAACTATCAAATTCAAACTCTGAATGTAATGCATTTTCATAATAATCCCAATCAGGAAAATTTTCTAATTTTTTTTCAATTTCAAATTCTGTAAGTTTCTTCATCTATAGTATATGTTTGTTTCAAAAGTACAATAATATTAAAAACATTAAATGATATCAAATATTATTTTTCTCAAATAAAACTACAGTTTCTATATGTGATGTATGTGGAAATTGATCCACTAAACTTATTTTTTTTATTTCATAACCGGAATTAATCAATTCTACGGTATCTCTAGCTTGAGTTGAAGGATTACAAGAAACATAGACCATTCTATCAGCATTAATTGCTATGATTTTTTGAAGAGTTTTGGGAGCAATACCTGCTCGTGAAGGATCTAAAATAATCGTCCGAATTTTATTTTTATACTCTGGATGTTCGTATAAGAATTTACCAACGTCTGCAGTATAAAATTTTAATCCATCAATGTTGTTTCTTTTTGCATTTTTTTTGGCATCTTGTATAGCTGAAGCTACAATATCTACACCAATAATTTTTGTATTAGTACTTTTAGACGCTAGGATTTGACCTATGGTTCCAGTGCCACAAAATAAGTCCATTACTATTGAATTATCTATGCTTTCTTTATTTTCAAGTGCATAATCAAGCACTTTCAAATACAGTTTTTCAGCAGATTTAGGATTGGTTTGAAAGAAGCTTTTCATGCTAATTTCAAAATTTAATCCAAGTAATTCCTCTACAATTTTGTTTTCACCAGCAATTAATTTACTACTCCCTGATGTTGCCAATGTTCTGTCACCAGTTTCATCATTTATTGAATGAACTAAACCTGCAAAACGTTCTTTAAAAATATCTTGTAAAAATTCAGAAAAAGCATTTAAATCAAATTTATTTAAACCTTTAGAGGTTGTAACTAAATTAAATAACAACCTGTTTGTTTTGTAGGACTTTCTTGCAACAAAAAAACGAAAAAACCCTTCCCTTTTTGGTCCATGCCAAGGAGGTAAACCACTAGCTTCACAATATTTTCTTATAACTTTAATATTATCCTCAACCAATCTGTCAAACAAGCCAGAATCTTTATTAAGATTATCTCCCATCCACCAGACTCCTCTTCTTTTAAAACCTAAAGTGAAAATATCAACATCTGTTTTATTTATTCGATCATAACCTATTGCAGAAAAGCCATATTCCATTTTATTCCTGTAATGAAATACATTGGGCGAAGTTACCAATTCATCAAAAAGCTCCTCGATATTAGTCACTTTTCCAATTCGTTTGAAAAGAGATAAAGTACTTTCTTTCTTGTAGGCGTGTTGTAAATTAATTGGTAATTGAATATAAGGGGCACCAGGAATATCTTGATAAGGTATAGAGACCTCATCTTTGGAATTTTCTAAAACATCAATTAATTTACACTCAGCATAATTCTTGCTAGATTTTTTAACTTGAGCTTTTACCTTTTGTCCTGGAATTGTATTTGGGACAAACACAACAAATATACCTTCCTTAGATCTAATTCTAGCAATTCCTTTTCCACCAAAAGCATAATCTTCAATTGATAATTCCAATATTTGACCTCTTTTTACAAATTTGTTTCGTTCTCTTCTAGGCATTTATTTTAATATAATGATGTTTGGCAAAATTAATAAAACATATCAATTATGTAGAAGATTACTTATGAAATTGATAGGATTAATTTGAATAATATTTCTTAAATTGCAAGTCCTAGGGATGATTTCTTTCCCACGCTGAATTTTCGAATCCTTCGAAAGGAAAAAGGTAGATAAGGAATGGTTATTTCACTCGTGAAAACGAGATTTAATTATTATGTTTTATCTCTTTACAAAGATTTAAACAACGTTTTGTTTCATACAATACGCAAACCTTAAATTATTTTAAATGGCTATTTTAGAACAAGTAACATCGCAAGAAGCGATAGATTTAGAAAACAAACACGGCGCCCACAACTACCATCCTCTTCCTGTAGTTTTAAATAGAGGGGAAGGTGTTTATGTATGGGATGTAGAAGGTAAAAAGTATTACGACTTCTTATCCGCTTATTCAGCAGTTAATCAGGGACATTGTCATCCTAAAATTGTCAATGCCATGGTGCATCAAGCAAAAACTTTGAGTTTAACTTCGAGAGCATTTTTTAATGACGTTTTAGGTTCCTATGAGAAATATGTAACCGAGTATTTTAATTTTGATAAGGTTTTACCAATGAATACTGGTGCTGAAGCTGTAGAAACTGCACTAAAGCTTTGTAGAAAATGGGCTTATGAGGTTAAAGGTATTGAAGAAAATAAAGCAGAAATTATTGTTTGTGAAAATAATTTTCACGGTAGAACTACCACTATTATTTCCTTTTCTAACGATCCTGTAGCTCGTAAAAATTTTGGGCCTTTTACCAACGGTTTTATTAAAATTGAATATGATAACTTATTAGCTTTGAGGGAGGCATTAGAAAATAACAAGAACGTAGCTGGTTTTCTAGTTGAACCCATCCAAGGTGAAGCTGGAGTTTATGTTCCATCTGAAGGTTATTTATCAAGTGCTAAAGCACTTTGTGAAGAATTTGGAGTTTTGTTTATTGCAGATGAAGTTCAAACGGGTATTGCAAGAACAGGTCGATTATTAGCTACTTGTGGAAATTGTTCTTGTGAAGATAAAAATTGTTCTAAAACTCCAAATGTAAAACCTGATATCTTAATTCTTGGTAAAGCGTTAAGTGGTGGTGCTTACCCTGTATCAGCAGTATTGGCCAATAATGATATTATGAATGTTATTAAACCAGGAAATCATGGTTCTACTTTTGGAGGTAATCCAATTGCTGCATCAGTTGCGATAGCTGCTTTAGAAGTGGTTAGAGAAGAGAATCTAGCTGATAATGCTTATAGGTTAGGTAAAATATTTAGAGATGAATTGTCTTTGTTTGCAAAAGAAAACCATTTGATAAAAACAGTTAGAGGAAAAGGTCTCTTAAATGCAATTTTGATAAATGATACAGAAGAAAGTTCTACAGCTTGGGATATTTGTATTAAACTAAGAGATAATGGTTTGTTAGCCAAACCTACCCATGGTAATATTATCAGATTTGCACCCCCATTAGTAATGAAAGAAGATGAATTAATGGAATGTATTTCTATTATAAAAAAGACAATTTTAGAATTTTAAAAATAGTTAAATAAAGAGCTGAAAAAGCTCTTTTTTGCTTAATTTAAATATGAAACAGATATTCAATAAAAACCCTTTTTAAAAATGAACCAAATTTTAAAGTTAAGTGTATTAATAAGTATTATTTTTGCATCCGGATGTAAATCAGATAAACACATGAGTACAGACGATTTGAAAGCGCCTAGTGCAGAAAAAAAAGCAAAATCACTAACCATTCATAATTCAACTAGAATAGATAATTATTTTTGGATGCGTTTAACAGATGAACAAAAAACAGCTAAGAATAAAGACAACCAAACTCAAAAAGTTGAAGCATACCTAAATGCTGAAAATGAGTATTTTGATAAAGTAACAGCTTCAACAAATAACTTTCAAAAAGAGCTTTTTGAGGAGATGAAAGTTAGAATAAAAGAGGATGATACTTCAGTTCCTTATTTTAGAAATAATTATTTTTATATAACTCGTTTTGAAAAGGGAAGTCAATACCCTATTTATTCTAGAAAAAAAGAAAGTTTGGAAGTAGATGAAGAAATTCTTTTTGATGTGAACCAAGAGGCTCTAGAGCATGAGTATTTTCAATTAGGTGCTCTTAATGTTAGCCCAGATAACAAATTGGTTGCCTTTGCAACAGATACAGTAAGTAGAAGACAGTACACCATTCAAATTAAAAATTTAGAAACAGGGGAGATATTAACTGACAAAATAGAAAATACTACAGGAGGATCTGTGTGGTCAAATGATAATAAAACTCTTTTTTATACAAAAAAAGATCCTTTAACTCTTCGTAGTTCATCAATCTACAGACATATATTAGGAACTGATGCTTCTCAAGACGTAATTGTTTTCGAAGAAAAAGATGAAACGTATAGTACCTATGTATACAAGACAAAATCTCATAAATTTATTGTTATTGGTAGTTCAAGTACTTTGTCCTCTGAATATAGAATTATTTCTGCAGACAAACCCTATGGAGATTGGAAGGTAATTCATCCAAGAGAAGACAATTTAGAATACAGTCTAGCTCATTACGGTGATTATTTTTACATACAAACTAATAAAGATGACGCGATCAACTTTAAGTTGATGAAAACACCAGTAAACAAAACCACTAAAGAGAATTGGGTAGATGTTATTCCTCACAGAAATGAAACTTTACTTGAAGACGTTTCTATTTTTAAAAATTATTTAGTTATTGAGGAAAGATCAAATGGTTTAGGGAAGATTAGAATTAAAACATGGGACGGAAAAGAGGATTATTATTTGCCATTTAATGAAGAAACCTATTCTGCAGGAGTATATGCAAATCCTGAATTTGATACAGATGTTATTCGTTATTCATACAATTCCATGACAACTCCTAACTCTGTGATTGATTTTAATATGAAAAATCAAACAAAAGAAATTAAAAAAGAACAAGAGGTACTAGGTGGCAAGTTCGATAAAAATAATTACAAAAGTGAACGAATATGGGCTACAGCCAGAGATGGAAAAAAGGTTGCTATTTCTCTAGTTTATCACAAAGACACAGAATTAAATAAAAACACTCCACTATTACAATATGCTTACGGATCTTATGGATATACCATTTCTGACGGTTTTTCCTCTACACGATTAAGTCTACTAGACAGAGGTTTCGTCTATGCCGTAGCTCATATTAGGGGAGGACAATATTTAGGTAGAGAATGGTATAACGATGGAAAAATGATGAATAAAAAAAATTCTTTTTTTGATTTTATAGATTGTTCTAAATATTTAATTGATAATAATTACACCTCTGCAAAACACTTGTATGCGATGGGTGGTTCTGCAGGTGGTCTTTTGGTAGGGGCTGTTAGTAATTTAAATCCAGAATTATATAATGGAATTATAGCAGCTGTTCCTTTTGTAGATGTGATTTCTACTATGCTAGATGAATCTATACCACTTACTACTGGTGAGTTTGATGAGTGGGGAAATCCTAAAGAAAAAGAAGCATATGATTACATGTTGTCTTATTCACCCTATGATCAGGTAACTTCAAAAGATTATCCAAATATGTTAGTAACCACAGGGTATTTTGATAGTCAAGTACAATATTGGGAGCCAGCTAAATGGGTTGCTAAACTCAGAGAATTAAAAACGGATAAAAATACTTTATTACTTCACACAAATATGGATGTTGGGCACGGTGGTGCTTCGGGTCGTTTTGATGCTTTAAAAGAGACAGCAATTGATTATACTTTTTTATTGGCTTTAGAAAATAAAATAGAAGTTTCATTAACTAAATAGTAATGATTAGAAATAAGGATATCTATAAAAATTTGGTAGAGCTAGTAGGGCAAACCCCTATGGTTCAGTTAAATGTGATAACTAAAAATTTCCCTGGAAATTATTTTGCTAAATTAGAAATGTTTAATCCAGGTCATTCCCAAAAAGATAGAATAGCTTTACATATAGTAGAAAATGCCGAGAAAAAAGGTATTTTAAAGCCTGGTAGTACAATTGTTGAAACAACTTCTGGTAATACTGGGTTTTCGTTAGCTATGATAGCTATGGTAAAAGGCTATAAGTGTAAGTTAGCCGTAAGTGATAAGTCTTCATTAGATAAGATAGATGGATTAAGAGCTATGGGTGCAGAGGTATTTGTATGTCCAGCTAACGTTCCTGTTGAAGATTCTAGATCGTACTATGAAGTAGCCAAAAGAATTCATAAAGAAACTCCAAATTCTGTTTACATAAATCAATATTTTAATAGCTTAAATATTGAAGCTCATTATGACACAACAGGTCCTGAAATATGGGAACAAACAAAAGGAAAAATTACACATTTAGTAGTGGCTAGCGGAACTGGTGGAACAATTTCAGGGTCTGGTAAATTCTTGAAAGAACAAAATCCGGATATCAAAATTTTAGGCGTTGACGCTGTAGGATCTGTCTTAAAAAAATATCACGAAACTGGAGAATTAGATAAAAATGAAATCAAGCCATATAAAATTGAAGGGTTGGGTAAAAATTTAATTCCTACTGCAACTGATTTTTCTATTATAGATGTATATGAAAAAGTAACTGACAAGGATGCTGCATACAAAGCTAGAGATATCATTAAAAAAGAAGGAATTTTTCCAGGTTACACTTGTGGAGCTATCATGCAGGCAACTGAACAGTATGCTAATAAAGGAATGTTTAATAATGATAGTTTTGTAGTTTTAATTTTTCCTGATCATGGCTCACGTTATATGAGTAAAATTTACAGTGATGATTGGATGAAAGAACAAGGTTTTTATGATCCTAATATGCCTCAAAACAAACCCTCTATA